>JBDSUM010000010.1:0-17291 GCA_039927695.1 Minisyncoccota bacterium | reverse complement strand
TGATGATTCACTCGCGCCCAAGTAAGGGAACGCAAGATGCGTATCGCGATCTCATCGACATACTTACAAGTGCAAAAAAGGAATATGGAGATGCACTCACTGGAAACGTTCATTTCTTTGTGGGTGGCATAGACGAAGCGCGAGCCCTCATTGAACTGGATTTCACTCTTTCATACACAGCTGTTTTAACCTTTACTCATGACTATGACGAGGTGGTGCGATTCGCGCCAATGACACACCTGATTACAGAGACGGATTCGCCGTACGCAGCCCCAGCTCCAAATAGGGGAAAGAGGAACGATCCGCGAGCGGTAGCGAGCGTGGTTGAGGGGATTTCACGTATAAAAGGGGAGGATTCAGAAAAGATACGTGTGGATATCCTTCAAAATGTTCATCGGGTTTTTAAGATTCCTTCAGTTTCTCTTTAGCTCTCGGAAGGCTGCGTGCCACGGCCTTCAATTTGCAAAGACCCTTAATTCGGGGCATACTGCTTCCATTATCAGCCGGGACACTCTGTCCCTACTAATTACTTAGTACCCATGGCAAAGAAAGAAGTTATTGAAATAGAAGGGCTCGAAGGCGGAGACGCTGAGACTCGCGTATACGAGCTTGGTTTTCACCTCGACCCTGAACTTCCTCAGGAGGAAGTAAAGAAAACATATCAGGCAATTCATGATGCAATTTCAGGTGCAGGCACCGTTATTGCTGAAGGAGAGCCAACTAAAATCCCGCTCGCGTACACTATGTACCGTTCGGATACTCAGGGACGTCGCGACTACGATAGCGCGTTTTTCTGCTGGATTGCATACGAAGCTGATGGTGTAGCGCATCAGAAGATCACTGAAATGGCAGGTTCTGAAGCCCGCATCATTCGTTTCCTCGACATTCGCACGACGGTAGAAGGTGCAAAGCACTCAGCAGAAATGCATGAACTTTTCGCAAAGGCAGCTCTTGAAGACCCATTCCAGGAAGAAATCCAGGACACAGAAATTGAGGCACCAGCTCGTGAAGACGTTCGAGAGGAGGCAAAAGAAGAAGCTGCATAGCAATACGTTAGTTTCGAGTGATACACTTATAACCATACGTGCACTCATACTTTACGAGCATTAACTTCTACTCTCATGTATCTCAACAAAGCATTCCTCTACGGAAATCTTACCCGCGACCCTGAACTCCGTGCATTGCCTTCAGGACAGCAGGTTGCGAGCTTCTCAATTGCTACCAATCGTACCTTCAAGAACAAAGAAGGACAGACACAGGATCAGACTGAGTATCACAACCTCGTTGCATTCGGTCGTCAGGCAGAAGTCATCGGTCAGTACATGAAGAAGGGTCGTCCTCTCTTCGTAGAAGGTCGCATCCAGACTCGTTCATGGGAAGCAGACGGCAAGAAGAACTACCGCACTGAAATAGTTATCGATAACTTCCAATTCGGTCCACAGGCAGCAGGGGCAGCCGGAATGGGAAGCGGAGGATCTTCTGCAGGAGCTAGTCGCCCAGCACCAGCTGGAAGCGCACCAAGCGGTCCTGATCAAGCTGATGACTTCGGCTCACAGGGAGGAGGAGAGGGAATTCAGTACCCAGACGACGAGATCAACCCTGAGGATATTCCATTCTAATTTCGTTTTTGACCAATCTTACCAACTATAGTAATTTACCTTCATCATGGCACATCAATCAGAACGCGAGGAACTCGAGCACAAGAAATTCGTCGATTACAAGGACGTACCGTACTTGCGCCAGTTCTTGAACCCGCACGCTAAAATCATGGCAAAGAAGCGCACTGGCATGAGCTCAGGCGCTCAGCGCGAGATCGCTCTTGCAGTGAAGCGTGCACGCTTCATGGGACTTCTCCCATACCTCGCTGCGTAAGCAGGAGTTTAGAAAGAAAAAAGCCCGGTTCCAAAAGGAATCGGGCTTTTGCTTTATTGTTGCGCATTCGCGCGAATGAAGACGAGTGTGGCCTCTGCAGGGAGTCCCAGAGAACCACACTCGGAACCTTATAACTCTTAGCTGCCGTGCGACACGAAACCCGAGTAGGTCAGCTTTGGAGTCTTCCATGCGGATTACGCCGGATGTGGACGTGTATCTTCGCCCATCTGCTACCCTCGGGTAGCTCAGAAACTTCTGTCAGGAGAATAGCACTAATAGATAAAAAGAAAAGACCTGCGGAAAGCAGGTCTTTTCTGGATGCGTAAACTATTCTACGACTTCGTAACGCGCTCTACGTATTCACCAGTATCAGTATTGATGCGTACGATATCGCCAACATTGATGAAAAGAGGAGTATTGGTTGTCGCGCCTGATTCAAGTACAACAACTTTGTTGCCGCCGGTTGCCGTGTCTCCCTTAATTGCGGGAGGTGCTTCAGTAACTGCTAGATCCATTTTAATTGGAATAGAAATGGTTGCTGGCGTGTCCTTATAAAGCATTACCGATAGGGGAGAGTTAGCCTTGAGCCACTGTACTTTGTCATGCACTGTTTCTTCAGGGAATGAAAAGCGATTCTTTGGATTACCTTCCTCGGTAAACCACGACTCACCACGATTGGTATAGAGATACACCGCCTGCATGGTTGAGATGTCAGCCTCAGGAACACTCTCGTTCTGATGGAAAGAGATCTCTGTTACCTTGCCGCTCACGAGGTGGCGAAGCTTAGTCTGGTTCACTGGCTTGCGCTGCTGCATGCGGAAGACGTGCGAAGAAAGAACTTCGTACGGCTCGTTGTTGTATTCAATTACCTTTTTCTGGGTAATTTCGTTGTATGAAAGTATTGCCATGCCTTGAATCAGATTATACGTACGATTAGAAACTACTTCCGGGCAGTAGTGGTTATAAGAAGTGAGCCCATAAAAGGGCTCAAAAGGCCCTGGTAGGGGTATGATACAGGATATGATGCTCGACTCAAAGGATGGCACCAGTGCCCAGGAGGGCGAGCCAATTGGCCCTGCACACTACAGCGATGAGGATATTCTGCGTGCCTCACACGACCAACCAGAACTCTTCGGCGTCCTAGTTGACCGGTATGAAGTAGCCTTCTTGCGGAAAGCTCTGGCTATCCTGTATAGCAAGGAAGATGCTGAAGAAGTTGTGCAGGATACCTTTACTCGCATATATGTCTATGCGAACCGCTATAACCCACAGGAAGGTGCTCAGTTCTCGTCGTGGGCATACTCAATACTTACCAGACTGTGCTTCACCCGATATGCAAAGCTAAAGAAGGGAAGAGAACGAAACCTCCAGCTTGACCCGGAAACCTTTGAAAGACTCGCAGATTCTGAAGTTTTCCTGGAGGAACTTACAAGCCGTGATGAAGTTTTGGTAGCACTATCCACACTGCCAGAATCGTTCGCGAGGGTTTTGAAGCTCCAATTCCTTGAAGGAAAGTCGCAGGAAGAGATCGCCGTAAGCGAAGGAAGTTCGATCTCAGCAGTGAAGACACGCGTACATCGCGCAAAGAAATTATTTAAAGAATCATTTACGTATGGAAAGAATTAATTCAACGATAAAGCAAAACGTGATGCATCGGGTGCACGCCGTGCACACGATGCGCCTCATTGCCCGTATGGGACTTTCTCTGGTGGTGTTCGCTGGATCTCTCTACGCAATTGGCAGGGAAGTATGGGTGGCGCGCGTCTTCCAAAATATGCCATCACTTACCGATGCTCCGGCGGCACTCTCATTCTTCCTTTCGGCTTTCATCGAGACGCATGTAATTGTGCAGGTAACCCTTTTGGTATCGCTAGCTGCAATGATGTGGCTTGCGAGGGAAGTGTTACGTGTCGTTCACGTTAATACGATACGTCTGGCATCCTAATAGAGGAAGTAGCAAGAGGGAGAGATCGAATGCGCGCTGATCAGGAAGAATGCGGTAATTGCGGATATATCGTAGACCACGGGACGTCCTGTACCGGAACGGAGGCTCAGGATTGTCCGCATAATCCGAGTCGTGAAATTCACGGCAACGCTGGTATTGCCCATGCAAAACCTTTCGAAGAGGATGACTGATCGTCTCAACCCATTGAAAAAGGCGCCCTCATCGGACGCCTTTTTACCTTTCATTTACGTACCTTCTTACGTCTTCGCGAGTTCCACGCGAATCTTCTTCAAGATCTCATTTGCGAGGTTTTTATTCTCGCGCAAGAACGTACGCGTTGCGTCATATCCGCGACCAAGCTTCACGACCTCAGAGCCCTCTCCTGGAGTGTAGCTGTAGCTACTACCTGACTTAGCGATGATGTCGTACTTCTCTCCGAGAGCGATGATCTCACCCTCGCGGCTGATACCCTCGTTATACATAAGGTCGAATTCCGTGGTTTTAAAGGGTGCAGCCACTTTATTTTTAACGACTTTCACACGCACACGACCGCCCACAACCTCTTCTCCTTTCTTTATCTGCGCAATGCGACGAATATCAAGGCGGACTGAAGTGTAGAACTTAAGAGCCTTGCCTCCTGGGGTAGTCTCTGGGTTACCGAACATCACACCGATCTGCATACGAATCTGGTTGATGAAAATAACGGTTGTCTTAGACTTTGCCGTAATACCCGTAAGCTTACGAAGTGCTTGTGACATAAGTCGTGCCTGCTTACCAACGTGGTGTGCGCCCATGTCACCCTCGATCTCATCTTTCGGAGTGAGTGCAGCTACGGAGTCGACGACAATTATGTCCACTGAGTTTGCACGCACGAGAGATTCAACAATCTCGAGAGCTTGTTCACCAGTGTCTGGTTGTGAAATAAGAAGCTCTGAAAGTTTTACACCAATCTTGCGAGCGTACTCAGGATCGAGTGCGTGCTCTGCATCGACGAATGCGCAGACGCCACCTTTCTTCTGCGCTTCAGCAATTGAGTGCAATGCGAGTGTTGTCTTACCTGAAGACTCTGGCCCAAATATTTCGATGATACGTCCGCGGGGAAGTCCACCAATGCCGAGCGCAGCATCGAGACCAATAGAACCAGTCGGAATAGACTCAATCGCCGATGGCTTTGTACTGCCATAGGTCATGATCGCTTCGTCACCGAACTTGGTTTTAATCTCCTTTATCGCAAGTTCAATGGACTTACGCTTGGCGTCTGAGTCACTGAGTTTTTCACCGGTGTCAGCGAGGTCGATGTCATCTTCCTCGTCGTCATTTTTCTTAACAGGAGTTTTCTTTAAAGATTTCTTTACAGCCATAGTTTTAAAATTAAGGAATTATCACGTCACGCCGAATGGTTTGTTCACGTCCAAACCTGTCGGTGGCGGTTAAAGTAAGTATAACGTCTCCACGGGGTAGGGTGAGGGATTTGGAGAATGCCCCATGTTCGTCAATTAGCAAGGTGCCGCCGTTCAAGGTGAGAGTCTTAGTATGAATGGCAGTTCCTGAAAGTATGGTTAAGCCCGTATCTGCAGCCGTGAGGGTATCTATATGAATAACAGGGCCCGTAAGAAGCGGCAAAGCCTTTATAAGGCCGTACCCGACGATGACGGCTAACAGAATGGCACCTACGATTGCTCCTTGGCGAATAGGGTGCATACGCTAATCTTCACCCTCGAGATCGTCAGCGTCTTCACTGGCAGACCCTGCTCCACCACCACTCAATATTTCGCGCGGGCGTGAACCATCTGCGGGGCCGATAACACCTTTTTCCTCAAGGATATCCATAAGACGAGCAGCGCGAGAGTACCCAATGCGGAGCTTTCGTTGGAGGTACGAGGTAGACGCACGACCCGCTTCCTCAACGGCAGCCTTCGCGTCCATGTAGAGATCGTCATCGCTGTCGTCGTCCATATCGCCAGCGAGCATCATGGTCTCGTTATTTTCCTGAAGTGACACTCCTGTACCAGTGAGATCAACAGAGGAGAGATTGCCAGCATTGTTCTTCTTGATGTATTCAGCCACTTTCTTTACTTCTTGCTCAGAGATATACGCCGTTTGGATACGAACAGGCTTTTGCATGTCTGCGCTCATATAGAGCATGTCACCGGCACCAAGGAGCGATTCAGCACCTCCCATATCAAGAATGGTGCGTGAGTCGATCTGAGAAGCTACTTGGAGTGCCATGCGAGTAGGGACATTGGCCTTGATAAGACCAGTAATGACGTTAACAGAAGGGCGCTGGGTCGAGAGGATAAGATGGATACCAACAGCACGTGACATTTGAGCAAGACGAACAATTGCTGCCTCAAGTTCACGAGGGTAGGTCTGCATGATGTCGGCAAGCTCGTCGATAACAATGACGATGTATGGCATTGCTTCAGGCATGTCTTCAGACCCTTTCTTCTTAGCCGGTTCAAGCACCGTCTTGTGATATGAGTCGATATCACGAACCTGTTCACCCTCGAGGATGCCGTAGCGGCGATCCATTTCCTTAGCTGCCCACTTAAGAGCCATGATGCACTTCTTCGGGTCGGTAATAACTGGAGTAAGGAGATGGGGGATGCCGTTATAGAGAGTGAGCTCAACACGCTTTGGGTCAACCATAATGAATCGAAGAGCGTTCGGGCTATTTCGATAGAGCAGGGAGGTGATGACGGCGTGGATAGCAACAGACTTTCCTGAGCCCGTAGCTCCCGCAATAAGTCCGTGAGGCATCTTTGCGACATTTACGTAGTGTGGCGTGCCGGCGATGTCGCGACCGATAGCAGCTAGGATTGGCTTTGTGCTGGTGTTCCATTCTGGAGCCGAGAGAACGCCCCCAAGACCAACCATGGCCTTCGAAGCATTTGGCACCTCAATACCCACGAGCGACTTTCCAGGGATAGGTGCTTCGATACGAACCGGGTGAGCGGCGAGTGCGAGCTCGAGGTTTGTGACGAGAGAAACGATCTTGTTAAGGCGAACTCCCTCAGCTGGCTTGATAGCGTAGCGAGTGACTGTCGGTCCGACAGAGACTTCATCCATCTCAACGGAAATACCAAAGTTAATAAAGGTACGCTTAATGATGTTTGCATTTGCCTTTATGTCTCCGACTCCGGGCTTGCCCTTGTCGAGGCTAAGGAGGGAAAGGGGAGGGGCATTGTACTCAGCATCAAAGTTTGGGATGGGAACTGAGCTTATCTTCGCGTTGTCATTAAATAGAGTGACCGTAGGTTCACGATCGGGGTTATGGGTACTTTCAGGAACTTCTTCAGGTGCCTCTTCTTCGTCACCGTCTTCCTCTGGCTCATCATCTTCAGCGAGCTCTTTTGCAGCTCGTGTAGGTAGTTTGATCGATCCGATAGCTCCACCTGCCTTACCCCCAACTTCGCTTACACGTGCGAATAGTTCTTTTATGTCAGTAACGATTCCAATGCCGACTAATATAAGTGCACCGAGTAACACCACTGCCCCCGCATACCCGAAGCCTTGGACTGCCTTCAGTCCGATCGCTGTCCCGAGCCATCCACCGGGGCCTAGCGTAAGACCATTAGGATCAACTGCGCCGAGGAATGTAAGAGAGGAAAGAATAATAAGTGCAACTCCAAAGCTCGTGAGCGTGGGCATGAAGCTTCGTTCGGTAGCAACACCTACGCCGACCATGATCATGCCGAGAGGGAGGAGGAAAGCGCCCATACCGATTCCAACGTAGGCTGAGTGGAAGATAAGCGTACCTAAGTCACCTGCGAAATTTGAATCAAAAAGGTACCCGACAGCGCCGAGGGCGAGAATAAGTCCTAGTGCAATACATACGACCGAGGCGGCCCATTTGATGACCGCCCGGTAGTTATCCGCGTCGCGCTTTCTTCTCGATTTCTTTTTAGCCATTACCAATATTTTACCATTCCAAACGTAAGTGTGGACTTAGGCCACGTGGACGGATAACTACCGTTGCCAGCTTTGAGACACTTGGCACAATAAGATCAGTAAGGGACTTTTACAAAAAGAACCTGGTAGGTATACTGTCCGTAATAGCTTTATGTCTTATACCTCTCGCCATGGACAATAAGGGACACCAAAAGGACACTGGTGTACAAAAGTCTCAGGATAACCGAGCGCAGTTTGATGATTTTGTTCTAGAAAAAGGTATATTCTCTAACATATTTGAAAAGGACATACGTCGTGTGTATATCTACAAGAAAGCTGAGCGTCTCGCAAAAGCCATTCATTTAGTCGCACCTGCCTTCCGTAACTCACTGGCTCTTCGTGATCGAATGGACAAGGTTGCGGTAGGACTTGTCGACGCCGCGATCCTTCCGCCGACCGGCGCCCGTGACGCTATGAGTAGGGAACTGCTAGCACTCTCAAGTGTTCTTTCTATTGCTCGTACGGGTGGATTATTGTCACCTATGAATGCAGATCTCATTGCGCGCGAAGCGCACCAACTACTGCAAGAAATTGCCACGTACGAAGAGCCACGACTCTTCCTTGAAGATGCTCCAACGCTCGCAGAACTCGCTCGTGATCTTGGCACTGAACGACATCAGGTAATACAAATTGCACGGGCTGCTTCAGGGCCCACGACCGCCACTGCCAAAACAGTTCGCGCTGCGACTCAGGCACCAAGGCATCAGAATTCTAAAGGACAGTCTATAGGACAATTTAAAGACAAGAACTCTGACCGCCGTGAGGCTATACGCTCCATACTTTCTTCTAAGGGCTCTTCCTATATAAAGGATATCTCAACTATGATTCGTGACGTGAGTGAAAAGACCATTCAACGCGAACTTCAAGCTATGGTTGAGAATGGGGAAGTATCAAAATTTGGCGAACGTCGTTGGACTACCTATACCCTAAATTAAGCTTTGTTTACGCTGGGTGTACGTTGACTTTCATGAAGAAATAGGCTATCCTCTTGATGTGGGTAATGGGCAGATGTGACCCCAAGAATAGAGGTGTGAAAGAATTCGTTACATCTCTCTTAGATAGATTCTTGGGTGAAACCTGAATGTTATCCACATTCTCTATACCAGTAATACGCATTCCTGACCGCTATACTACATAAGTATTCCGAACGCAGGGGGCGCATGCTGAAACGATAGAGAGAACTTTGACATTCATCCGGGCTTCACTGCGCTCATGGCACAGTGACTCGGACCAATAGTGCGCTTAAAAAACGCATGAGAATGTTAGGTCGGAAAGGTGTAAGCCTTAGCCGGCCAGCCCGTCTATAGAATGAGGCGGGCATCAGTACAGAAGCACAGGAATGACACGGATGGACTCAGAATAGAAACGAAGGTTTGCCAACTAGCCGGGGGATCGCTGGTCGATACGGTGACCCGTCGGATAGTGTTAAAGAAAGTGTTTCCGTGAATCAGTGTAAAAACTGAAACTCACAAATTACTAAACTACTTCGGGGCGCGTGCGACACACCTATTATTAATTGTGTCGCTGCGTTCCGTTCAAAACTTAAAAAGAAAAATTGTTATGACAACAGCAAACACTCAGGTGATTGCACGCGTTGCAGCAGCTGTAGCAGGTCTCGGCCTCGTTGCTATGTCTTTCGCACCACTCGCGAACGCACAGACAACGACCACGACTTCTACGACTACTACGACCGCAACAGCTACTACGTTCGCTCGCAACCTCACTATCGGTTCTACCGGTGCTGATGTAACTGCGCTTCAGACGTGGCTCATCGCTAAGGGCTTCAGCATTCCTGCTGGCGCTACTGGCTACTTCGGTGCTCAGACTAAGGCAGCTCTTGGTGCATACCAGGCTTCTGCTGGAATCACTCCTGCAGCAGGTTACTTCGGCCCGATCACTCGCGCTCAGGTAAACGCAGCAGGTGGAGTTACTACAGGTCTTCCTGCAGGCTGCACCTCAACTTCAGGTTACAGCTCTACAACAGGTATGTCTTGCGCGGTAAGCACTTCGCTTCCAGCAGGTTGTACTTCAACTGTAGGCTTTAGCCCAACGACTGGTGTATCTTGCTCAACTACTACTACAACTACGACTACTACAACTGGTCCTCTAGCTGGTGGTGAAGGAAGCATCGATAACTTCAAGATTGTTGGTGCAACTGCATCTTCACTCAACGCTGCAGACTCTGATACCGTTTACGGTTTCGAGTTCAAGGCTAGCGGTTCTGATCTTCAGGTAAACCGTGTTGACTACGACATGTACCTCAGCACTGCTGGTACAGTATCTGCATCAACTCGCCCTTGGAATGTCTTCGCAACAGCTAAGCTCATGCGTGGCACTACTGTAGTTGCTACTATTGACGCTTCTGACATGAGCAAGTACAGCCAGGACGGAACTGCTGGAAACGGCAACCAGGTTTATCGCCTCCGATTCGACAGCATCAACGATGTAGTACGTAACGGCACAACTGCTGACTACTACCTCCAGCTTACGACTCAGAACGTGATCAGTTCTACAAACAACAACAATGTGTACACTGTTACTCTCGCGCCTCAGGGTCTCCGCACTACTGATGCAAAGGGAATCAACCAGTACTCATCGTCAGCAACTCAGAGTTCAGCAACGGTTTCTGTTAGCACAAGCGCTAGCGGTTCCCTAACTATCTCAACAGGTTCTGACAACCCTCAGACAACGACAGTTCAGGCTAACTCGAACTCTCAGACATCTGATGTTACTTTGACGACCTTCACCCTTCAGGCTAAGGACGGCGACGTAACAATCTACACCATCCCAGTAGCAGCTACTTCATCTTTGAACACGCTCTCTGATATGGTTCGTAGCGTGAAGCTCTACCAGGGTTCAACACTTATTGACACTGAGAGCTACGCTGCGACTGCTTCAACTTCATCTGTTGCGCTTAAGTTCAAGAACCTTAACATCAAGATCCCAGCTGGAAGTTCCCAGACTTTCTCTGTTAAGGCTGACGTGAACAGCGTAGGTGGACAGAGCACAGTAGTAGAAGGTGCTACGATTACTCTCTCAATTCCTAACGCAGGATTCGAGGCTGTAAACACTGGTGGAAACAACGTTTCTGTCACTGGTTCAGTAACTGGTAACGCTATCACCTTCCGTTCTATCGGTCTTGCTGTAGACTCAGCACCATCATCAGCTACAGCTACGGCTACAGCGGTTGGTACTTCAGGTACACAGCAGGGTAACTTCACCTATGTCTTCAACGCGACGGCATTTGGTCAGGATATCTTCTTCTCGAAGAACGGTACTGCAACAGTTCTCGGCGCACTCTACTCAAACGGAGTATCGACGAGCTCTGTAGCATCATCAACTGCTATCACTTCTACAGCTGACACTAGCTCAGGTAACGCAAACAACTACGTTATCCACACTGGCCAGACGAAGCAGATCACAGTTACTGTGACGGTTCCTGCAGGAACAAACGCTCCTATCAACTCAGTCTTGACTGGTCTCAAGTACGGATTGACGGACGCTACTGCATCTGCAAGCACTACTGTTCTCAACAACAACTACCAGACTCCTTCGGTTTACCTCCACAGCTAATTCTTAGCCTAGGACTTAAATCAACTGACTCTATAGTTAGCTGAGAAAACAAAAAGCCACCCTTCGGGGTGGCTTTTTGTTTTACCCATACTCAGACTATTATAGAAAGATGAAGTGGAGAGGAATCCGGAAGAATCTATGGTTAAGCATAACTATAGTCTTAGTTATTTTTGTGGTGGGAATAGTGGTTGGATATATAGGGAAGTCTCTCACTGCCGTACCTGTTGTCATTACGGCAGTCCGAGACTCTAAGAATGGTTACCCGTTAATAAACCCGGTGTTGTACACAGAGTTGCCCGAAAGTCTTTCGTACCCGAAGTACAGTGCGCTGAAAGATGCGCTGACTAAATATGTTGCTATTGCAAAGCAAAACGAGTCAGTAAGCCAAGTAGCGGTCTACTATCGCGACATGAATGGTAGTCAGTGGGTAGGTATAAACCCAAAGGATACCTACAATCCCGCAAGTATGCTCAAGGTCGTTACTCTTATCGGAGTTCTACAAGCAGGAGAGTCAAATCCACATATTTTCACAGATAATATTAAAGTTCCGTCATCTGTCGCTATTCCTACAGCAGACGACCAAACCTTTTATCCCCCAAAGGATCCTGTAAAAAGCGGCATATCTTACTCAGTCAATGATCTTATAAGTCGTATGATTGTGCATTCCGATAATGGAGCAAATGCGCTCCTCACCACATTCCTAGGTGACTCAGTTACTTCGAACAATTATGCAAATTTACACATACCGATCCCAAGCAAAGGAACAACGGCAGACGTTAGTCCGCAGCAATATTCACGTCTTTTCCGGATTCTTTACAACAGTAGCTATTTAAATACAGAAGATTCCGAAAAGGCATTGCAACTCCTGAGCACTACAGACTTTGTTGATGGACTCGTAGCAGGAGTTCCGCAGGGAATTACCGTTGCACATAAATTTGGCGAAAATATGTATCCGCCCGAAACACCCTCGGATCCTTCTTCGGGCGCCCCTGGGCTTAATGATTGCGGTATCGTGTATTACCCTGATCACCCATATTTTCTCTGTGTTATGACTAAGGGCAAAGATTTTCCTACTCTCGCAGGTGTAATAAAAGACATCTCTCATATTACGTGGCAGCAGGTGCAGGCAGTGTATCCAGCTAAATCCTAAAAAAGGGATATCATTGCGCATCCTCTGAGCTTGTCGTATAGTGCTGGGGTACGGACCGAAGATAGCCAGCAGCTCCATCCCAGGCACACGTGCCGAGGGAAGAGAGCAGAAGCCTGGCCGAGGAACGACGTTCTGAAAGCACACGGCACGCCGCGTTGATTTCAGGAAGTCGACATTCTCCTCACAAATGGTCCCGATAACCGGGATCATTTGTCGTTTCGTACTAACCAAACATCATGGCAATTACCAAAGAAAAGAAAGTAGATATCGTCACAAAAGTCGAGAATGCACTTTCAAATGCTGTGTCTATCGTCTTCGTAACTTTCAAAGGACTTTCTGTTGCTGATACTTCAGCAATGCGCAAGAACTTGAAAGCTGAAGGAGTTGGATACTATGTCGCTAAGAAGACGCTGGTAAAGCGCGTTCTTGCGGGAAAAGGCTTTGAAGGAGAACTCCCGAACATGTCAGGTGAGCTCGCGCTTGCTTGGAGTGATAACGACGAGACGGCTGCTGCACGCGGTATCCATGAGGCAGGCAAGAAGCACAAGGGTGCTCTCGCTATCATGGGTGGCGTATTCGGTAACCGCTACCTCGATGCGGCTGGCATGACGACTATAGCGACCATTCCACCAGTACCTGTACTCCGTGGCATGTTCGTAAATGTCCTCAACAGCCCTATCCAGGGACTCGTTATTGCACTTGATCAAATCGCGCAGAAGAAAGGAGCGCAAGCATAAATTATTTAGATTACATTACCTATATGGCTGAAGAAGAAGTAAAGACAGAAGCAGGCGAGGTTGAGGCTCCTGCCGAAACACCTGCTGAAGAGCAGGCTGCACCGGCAGCAGAAGTAAAGGCAGAGACACCAGCAGCAGCGGAAGCTGAAGTTGAGGTTCCTGCAAAGTTCAAGTCTATCGTTGCTGATATCGAGAAGATGAGCGTTATGGAACTCTCTGAACTCGTGAAGGTGTTCGAGAAGAAGTTCGGTGTTTCTGCAGCAGCAGTTGCTGTAGCAGGACCATCAGCAGGAGGTGCAGCTGACGCTGGCGATGAAAAGAGCACAGCAACAGTTGAGCTTACCGACGCAGGAGCTAACAAGATCTCAGTCATCAAGGCTGTGAAGGAGGCTCTCGCGCTTGGACTCAAGGAGGCTAAGGATCTTGTCGATGGCGTACCGTCTATTCTTAAGGACAACGTCAGCAAGGACGAGGCTAACGAGCTCAAGAAGAAGATTGAAGACGCAGGTGGTAAGGTTACTCTCAAGTAACACTCTACTTGTTCTCAAAACAGCAAAAGCCCGCGTTAGCGGGCTTTTGCTGTTTCCATAGTGTAACTTTACGTTTTCTCCAATGTATTTTCAAACATTTGTTTCTCTTTGGGAAAGAAGTACGAAGCAATGTGATATATGCTGTAGGTGATGAAAAAGGCCGAGAGCACATCTATGGAATAGTGAAGGTGTCCTAGAAGAACGATAACGCCAAAGAATATCGACCAGGAGAAAAATATATAACTGAGCACCCGTTCGCGCCAAAAGAGAAGACCCATGAGAAAGGGAATACCCGTATGCCCTGAGAAGAAAAGGTCACCACCAAATATGAATTTACTGGTAACAGTGCCTAGATCAAGCGCAACATGCTCGGGGAATGGTCCTATATGAGTAAGTGATATAAATATCGATCGAGTAAATACGAAAACACTCAAACTCAAAAGTATGAAAGGAAATCTGCGAGGCCGCGCAAAGCAGAGCGCGCCAATAAAAATAATTAAGAAGAATGCTCCATACACGAACAACACGTCAACATCATATACACGTGTATTCGACAGAACTATATCAGTGACAGAACCGCTAGCTTCTCGTGTTGCATATGTGCCAGCGTAGAAATTTACAATACAACTGAGAAACAAAAGGACGAGGCCAAGCAAAAATCGTCGTTGGAAATCACACTGTTTCCATATAGCTTGATGATTCCTCTGAGGAGTTAGCGCCGATGTGAGTATTTTAATAAAAGAAGCCATAAGCAAGTAGAGGTAGTATACGATACTTCGAACAGGCTGTGCTTTGTAAGAAAGCCTATAATAAGGCATTATTTCCTTTATATGAAGGATACGGCTGAATCTCCGAAGCTATCAATTAGTCTTATAATTCCAGCGTATAACGAGGAGGCTTATCTTGGGGCGTGTCTTGAAGCCGTACAAGAAAATAGCAATGGCAAGTTTAATGAGATTATTGTTGTTAACAATAACAGCACCGATAAGACGGCGGAAATCGCTGCGCGATTTCCGGGCGTACGAGTTATTTGTGAAAAAAAGAAAGGACTAGTCCATGCGCGACAATGCGGCTTTGAAAATGCTCAAGGTTCTATACTTGCCTATATCGATGCGGATACACTCATGCCAAAAGGATGGCCAGAACAAATCGAAGAGTATTTCTCTGCTGACCCTGAACTTGCATGCTTGAGCGGACCTTATAAATATTATGATATTCCTGCGCGCCATCAATTTGTTGTGTCCTTTTGGTATTGGATGGCTCGACCGACCTATTACGTTCTTGGATACATGGCAACAGGAGGGAATATAGCGTTACGCAAAAGCGTGGTGGAAAAGATGAATGGCTTTGATACCAGTATTGCGTTTTATGGGGAAGATACCGATATTGCGAAACGTGCGCATTCATTCGGTAAAGTGGTCTTTACTTCAAAGTTCATCATGCCCACTTCTGCACGTCGTTTCAAAAAAGAGGGTTTGTTTAAGATTGGGGGAACATACCTTGTGAACTTTCTTTCGACAGCTTTGGTTGGGAGGCCAATTAATCAAAGGTATACCGACGTACGATAAAGTTCCTATATACTCACTGAGTAATATACTTCCTCAAGCTTGTCGGTACTCCGTTCAATATCGTAAAACTGGACTTGGCGTAAGCTCTCCTCTCTCATACGAGCTCGCTCCTGGTCACCGCTCAGAATCTGAAGTGCCTTGGATGCTAAATCCGCACTGTCGCCTGGAGTGAACAAGAGACCATTTTGCTGCACAAAATATCGCGATGCGCTCGTCGGCGCATCAGCGATGAGAATGGGTAAACCGCATGCCATTGCTTCGAGAACCACCATGCCTTCGAGTTCAACCCAGGAGGGAAGTACAAACAGATCCGAGGAATGATAGGCGGCAACGAGTTCTTCATTGGATAGTTTGCCAGCAAAATCTATATTTGTTGCCACGTTTAGATCCTGTGCAAGTGCTTCGAGCTTTTCTCGCATTGGCCCGACGCCAACGAGCATAAGTTTAATGTTTGGCTTTGCGTGAACTATCGTTGGCATTGCGCGTATGAGTGTCTCCGGGTCTTTATCTTCAGTGAGTCGAGCCACACAAAGAATCTGCTGCATTACAACCGTTTCCTTTTTTGATACCGAGGTACCTGTAAAGCGAGTAAGATCAATGCCGTTACTTATAACCGTAATTGGTAACGATGGATCAAAATCATGATAAACAGTCTCTCCAAGCTCTGAGGGACAAATAATACGCAGAGCTGGCTTTACGAAGTTAACAAGATAACGGAGCACCATTGCATCGACGCTCGGTTTACGTAAGAAGCGTGGGAAGAATATAGAAATATTTTCTGGCTGCGTATGAATATGAGCTACAAGAGGAATAGAAAGAGAACGTGCGGCTCTCTTCGCAACGCTACAGGAATATGAAGGAAACATTATGTGCACAACCTGGACCTGCTCTTTCGTGAAAAGGTTCTTGAGAGCTCGTTTTGTAGGAAAAGACTGATAGTAATAGCGGTTAGATCCAGGAATAGGCAACGAAAAGAATTGGTATATAGGAATACCTCTATACTCAGCAACTTTGGTGGTAGCACTCGTTGTAGCTGCAACAATTATCACGTGATGACCACGAGCTCGCAGTCGTTCAGCAAAACGAACGGTTGATATGTACGACCCTCCAGCCTGGCCAGGAATCATGTCGCAGATCATTGCTATGCGTAGGGGGGTCATGGCTACTACGCGTCCCAAACATCAGCTTTGCTGCGCATGTACTTATTCCACTGTATGAAAAGTACAACGACTACACCAATGCCAAAGAGTATGCCGATTCGTCCGACCCAGGTATCTACCTGCGTATACCATTCTCCAAAGAAATATCCTGCACTAATAAGAAGTCCCGCCCATACAAGTTCACCTAGTGCGTTATAGAACAGAAAGGTGGTAAAGCGAAGCCTAGTCATCCCCGCGGTTATGAGCACGGCGAGCGAGAGTCCAAAGCCATTCGTAAGCTTAGAAAGCATAAGAATCTTTGTATCGTGTTTCTTGAAGATTGTAGTTACTTTTTCAACATTATCTTCTGTCACGTTTACGTATTTTCCGAACTTTCTGATAAAGACGTGACCGTAACGGTATCCAATGACGTAGTAAATGGTGTCGCCAACAAGATCACCAATCATGAGACTTATGAATGCTGGTACGAGACTGAGTACACCAACGTGTATTAAGACGCCCGCAAGGAAGAAGACGATCGGACCCTCTAAAATGGCTGCAACAAGTAATAGGCCATATTTAGCGAAGAATGGCACCGTTAGGGCATATGCCAGTATTCCAGGGAGAGGCTGCATATGCGTACAGCATACCCCAAATGCGGACACTTTTTGACCTCCTTGCGCAAGCGAGTCCCGAACCGATACAATGCGGCTACCTTTATATGGATCCACTTGCCCGTCTGTTTGGTTCGTATGCCCGTCTGAAATTGCTCCGGCTCTTTGTTTTTAACGATGACATGAGCTTTACCATTCCTGATATCGTTGAA
>JBDSUM010000009.1:0-21071 GCA_039927695.1 Minisyncoccota bacterium | reverse complement strand
TCGTTGGGAGATAGAGTATATGCATGCTCATACGCGGCACTCCTTTTGATTCAAGTGCACGAACTCGACCTTGTAGCGCGATTGCATTTGCTTCGGTAGCGCCGCTGGTAAACACCACCGCTGATGCTTTTACGCCGCAAAGCTTCGCAATGCGGGTCCGTGCATCTTCCAGTACTTCTCTAGCCTTTCTTCCCTCTTCATGCGGCGATGAGGGATTGCCGTATGTCGCCAGTGTTTGAGTAAAAGCTTTTTGTGCAGCATCACTCACTGGTGCAGCAGATGCCCAGTCCAAGTAAACACGCTTTGTTTTGGTTGATTTTCTTCGTAGAGATAGACGCATAATTGACTTTTGTAAAATACGATAGCATACTTTTTTTGGAGGTGCCGCATGACAGACAATACGACGGACTATCTGATCTTATCAGCGGAGAAAACCGAGAAAGAACGGATGAAGTTGAAGGAACTTAACGAGAACCTTCAATACTGCCAGTCCACTACGATTTTTGGGTTAGGAATCGTTGCGTTGGGCGCAGCATTTAGCGCCTCGTACTTTTTCTGGGGAAAACTTGCTGCAGGGGAACCTGCTTGGCAAGCACTCCTATTTGGCAGTGTAGTAATCTTCATTGCCCAAACCGTAAAGGTGCGAATAACCCGTAAATGGATCAAGGGCTAACTTTTGCCCAGTTCGACAAATACCACCCGACTCGTTCGGGTGTTTTCATTTTGTTACTGACCTTAATCAGACGAGGTGGTGAAAACCCATATTCTGTGCCATACTGCATCCCAATGGCATTATCTCCTCGTCCACCAATCGTCGCCGTCATGGGCCATATCGACCACGGAAAGTCGTCGTTATTGGACTATATCCGTAAGGCAAATGTGACCGCTAGCGAAGCTGGCGGTATTACGCAGCACGTTTCAGCGTATGAAGCTGTTCACGACCACGAAGGTGTCGAACGCCGTATCACCTTCCTCGATACTCCAGGCCACGAAGCATTTCGTGCACTTCGTTCACGTGGCGCCCAAGCTGCAGACATTGCGATACTCGTAATAGCGGCAGAAGAAGGCGTAAAGCCACAGACAATTGAAGCGTTTCAGGCTATTACCGAAGCAAATACGCCCGTGATTGTAGCTTTTACTAAAATAGACAAAAACAGCGCAGACATTGAGAAGGCAAAAATGTCTGCCGTAGAGAACGCAATTTACCTTGAAGGTCTTGGAGGTTCAATCCCCTACGCAGGTGTTTCAAGCAAATCTGGGGAAGGTATCCCTGAGCTTCTTGATCTTGTACTACTAACCGCTGACCTCGCGGAGCTTACTGCTGACCCTGACGAACAAGCAACTGGATTTGTTCTTGAATCATCACAAGATCCAAAACGTGGTACATCCGCAACCCTTATCGTTAAAGATGGGACTCTTTCTAGTGGCACGTTTGTTGTTGCCGGAAATTCCATGGCTCCCGTTCGTTTCATCGAGGACTTTAAAAATGTACGCCTCGACAAGGCTCTTCCCTCTCAGCCTGTCCGCATTTCAGGTTTTACCGAACTCCCTCCAGCAGGTACGCCATTCATAGCAGTAGCAACAAAGAAGGAAGCTGAGAAGCTTGTTGGAGAGAAGCCAGCCATCGCAAACATTCCTGCGTCCCTTGAAACGGAAGATGGCAAGGTTCTACTTCCTCTCATTCTTAAGGCAGACGTAACGGGCAGCATCGAAGCTATTAAATATGAACTCAGCAAAATTCAGCATGACCGCGTCATAATTCGCGTACTTTCTGAAGGTACGGGAGCAGTTTCAGAAAACGATATTAAGTCGGCAAACGCTTCAAATGCCGTTGTTGTAGCATTTACTGTTGGCACTGACAGCACCGCTCGCGATCTTGCTGAGCGCACAGGAACTCGTATCGAATCGTTTTCAATAATCTACGACCTTATCGAACGTATTAAGGAACTCGTTATTGATCAGGCTCCACAGATAACAATTGAAGAAATACTCGGTGAAGCTAAAGTACTCAAAGCTTTTAGCGTTGCCGGTAACAAGCATGTGCTCGGAGCTAAATGGGTTTCGGGAGAACTCTCAGTTGGTGACATGATCAAGGTAGATCGTCGAGGTGTACCACTTGGAAACGGTAAGCTCACAAATCTTCAAGTCGCACGTATCGATACCAAGGCCATAAAGATGGAGGGTGAATTTGGTCTGCAAGTTGATACCAAAGCTGACATTGCTGCTGGTGACACACTTGTTGCCTTCCGCATGGTTAAGTCAAAATAATATGAGCGTACGAGACGACAAGGCCGCAGCTCTTCTAACAGAACTCGCTGCGAGCTATATCGCACGCGAAGCTGGTCGTACGACTCTCATAACTCCAACACGCACCGACATTGGACGTGACAGAAAGAATGCAACTATTTACGTAAGTGTTTTCCCTACTGATCAGAGCGAGAACGCACTCGAGTTTCTCACTCGTCACAAAGATCTTTTTCGTAACTTCTTAAAGAAAGCATCACGCTTGTCTCGACTCCCCTATATTCGTTTTGAAATTGATTATGGAGAGCGCAATCGTCAGCTCTTAGATGAGATCAGCGGCACCATTGGCGCTATTCCTCCGGAAGAAGTGTAAGTCCTACGTGGTCAGCGAGTGCGTTTATGTGTCGTTCGTGGCGATACTGTGCAACAGCTCCGGCAGCATTCTCCAGATCTAAGCGATCAATTCTGCCGAGGAATCTATCAAGCTTTACGTCCAAATGCGTGAACTTTTCATCCATTGAATCTTTAAGCTCTCCGACCTCAATCGCCAGGTCGGCAAGATCTTCTTTGGTAGCAAAGACTGTCTTTAGCTTTGTGATGTCCTGGTCTGTAATCATATGAATATGCTACCATGCGCATATTGGCCCGGTGGCGAAGTAGAAACGCGGCGGATTGCAAACCCGCCATGCACGGATGCGATTTCCGTCCGGGCCTCAAATAACGAGGAAATAGAGGGTGAATTATGAAATAAATTTAAAGTGAAAAACCACAAGCTGTGGATTACTTTTTGACTATTATTTGTTTGATATCAAAGCGTCTAGGAAGTACTATTCGCATAGACGCCGGGGTGGTGGAATTGGTTATACACGAAGGTCTTAAACACCTTTGGCAGCAATGCCTTGCGGGTTCGAGTCCCGCCCTCGGTACTAATACTCAGTCAGGAAATCTTTGTATTGAGAACTCTTTCCGTGCAGCACATCAAAATACGCTTCCTTGAGCTTGGCCGTTATTGGTCCTATTGAGCCGTCCCCAATTACTCGCTTATCTATCTCAAGTACTGGCGTGAGGAATGCAGACGTCCCACACGCAAACACTTCATCGGCCACATAGAGCTCTGTGAGGTCGATCGTGCGCTCAGATACAGCAATATCCATATCACGTGCCAAAGCCAGTATGGTGCGCCTGCTGATGCCTTCTAAGATGTCACTTGAGTGGCTAGGTGTGTGGAGAACTCCATCACGCACCAAGAAGACATTTGCCGCAGAGAGTTCGCAGACATGTCCTGACACATCGAGGAATAGGCAGTCGTCATATCCGCTATCAAGTGCATCCTGTCGTGCGAGCACAGAGTTCACATATGCTCCATTCACTTTAGCGCGCGATGGTATCGCATAGTCCGGAACACGGCGCCATACGCTCGTCTTGAGGCGCGCACCTGCTGCAGGGAGAATGCATGCTGCTTCGTATATAAAGATGCTGAGCGTCGTTCCAAGGCCTCGAGAGCGCACGCCAGGAACAAGGTCAGAGACGTGTACCGTCACGCGCACGAACACATCCTCAGTGATAGTGTTCTGAGCGAGTATTTCTTGCACTACATTTTGGAATTTCTCCTCAGTCCAATCTCGCGCAAATGTATCTATACCGATTATCTTTGCTGAGTTGGTGAGTCGCGTCCAGTGATCACGAAGTCTAAAGGCGAGGAGTTTTCCATCCGCTCCAACGCATACAGGAAAGACCGTATACACACTCAAGCCATACAAAACTGCAGAGCTCGCGATGCTTAAGTTGGCTGATTCAATGGGAACTATCTTGTCACCGAAGTATGCCTGGGGGTAAATCTTTGCCATATGCTTCTAGTGTAGCATTTTGTGTTATTTCACTCTTCACATACCTATGTCTTAGTGGGTTGAATAGTTGGCAAGGTTCATATAGTATTCGTTCTATTGCCCCTACCAAGGGGCTGTTACATAAAAGTAATTATTGCGCCCGTAGCTCAGTTGGTAGAGCAACTCCCTCTTAAGGAGATGGTCCCTGGTTCGAATCCAGGCGGGCGCACCGGCAAGTACAGAATCGTAAAAGCCACCCCTGCGGGGTGGCTTTTACTTTTGCCCAAATACCGTTATTCTACCTATACACATGCTGGAGTGGCGTAATGGTAGCCGCGCCTGCCTTAGGAGCAGGTCCTTTCGGGGGTGGAGGTTCGAGTCCTCTCTCCAGCACACTTGACTTTTGACCGTTTCACTATATACTGTATAGGTAGTTCATAGCTCTTTGGCAATTAGGTCAGATAGCAAAGGTAGAGGAGGTGACCATGTCACAAGGATCACAGACTAATGATTTGATGTCTTCGACGTTCTCGTTGCAGACATTCGTGGAAAAGATGTACGCACGTCCTAGCGTAAGCGAGGACCTGTGGAATATGGTCTACACCCTAATCGGTGGCGGCGGTATTTGTACCGTCCTCGGTGCTGCTGGCGTATGGCAATCCCACGGAACTGCCGCATACCTGTCTATGGGAGTCACTGTTTTCGGTGCCGCATGCGGTATTGCCGGCAGTAAACTTTCCACAGAAGGTGGGAAACAAATACCGACCAAGTCCAAAGGCGTGTTAACCATTTGGGGAAAGCGCCAACCAGTAAACTTGCCGGAAGGTAAAAAGCGCGTATTCCCCTGGTGGCCCTTATACATTGATTTCGAAACAGTAGACTTGGAGCTTAAAATCTTCAAGCTTACCTACACCGGAGTTCGCTGTAAGGCGCCGGTCGACGACCTTAATCCTGATGACAAGAAAAGCTCCTCCCCTAAGACGGGTGGCGCAGTTACGGTCAAAATGGAGATTGGTTTTATTGCCGATGGGGGCGCAGATTCATCCGATCGTCTTATTAAGTTCCAGAACTCAGGTGGCGTAGATGGTGTGGCAAATGCCCTCTCGGGACTGTTCGCACAAGCTTTTCGCCACCAATCCAGTTACTACGACTGGGAACAATTCTCAAACCTGAAGAAGGAACTGTCGGTAGCTCTGCTTGCAGAAATAACGGAGATTAACTTTCGAAAGCTTCCTCGCGAAGCCGACGGTACGATATCTTCCAGAACTCTCCAGGTTGATCCCGACAAGTACAAGACCTTCGAAGAAGCTGACCCCTATGATTACCTCTTTCCACCATCGCTTGAAGAACGCAGGGAAGACGACAACAAACTCAACCCTAATGAACTTCGAGCAAAGGAACGAGACGAAGTCAAGGCAAGAAAGTGCCGCGATCAAGATATTGCCGTATTCCTTCGCATTGCGCGGGAGAACGGCGTTTCCGACATCAATAACCTTGGTGTAAAAATCGCCTACTTAAACGTCACCGAAATTGAACCTGAGGGCAAACTCGATAGCGAAGCCGATGGCGTCGCTATCGAACTTCAACAACGCCGGAAGGAGAAATGGGATTTCGAAACCGAGCAAATGCTCGCCGCCATGTATATCAAGATGGCGGAAGCTCGTGGAGAAACAATGTCTAGTGAAAAAGCTCTCGAACTCGCACGCATCAATCGCGGACGGGCAACCGAGATCATCGTGCGCTCCAGCGGCAATCCACTCGCGGATGCGGCAGCCCTCAACAACCACGATATGAAAGGGAAAGCTGATGTTACTACCGCATAACAACAGCGGAATCGAGCCTGACGACCAAGCAGTCGAGGCTGCCGCGATCGAACTTGAACAACACCGGAAGGAGTTGTTGGGGGTCGAAACGGAGCTTCGGATTGCAGAAAGTCACCTCGAAGCGGCAAATAGCCAAGGCCATGTCCTGACTGTCCAAGCAGCTCTCGAGATGGTACGCATCAACCGCGAAACAAAAAGGAACAGCTGATGTCAGGGTCTCATGGCAGCGACAGTAATGCTGCGAAACAAAAAAGCCCGATGCGCTGGGTCACTGGCACATTTATGGGAATAGCTATTCTCGCAGGCTTTTTGCTCCTTCTCAAGGGCTGCGCCAGCGATGATCGCCCGTCGACTGATCAGTCGAGGACTGGGAATCACACCCCGGTCATCGGCGGACCAGTGGTCGGCAGCAATATGCACCCGGCGGTGACGGATTCAATCATCAACTACCAGGTGCAACTCGAGATACCAAAGGGCGACACCATTCCTATTCCGTCGAAAGACGATGGGTGGTCAGACCCTGTTCGCGGCCGCGGAGGATTCCAGCTTATGCGGGAAGCAGATCGTGGCCGCGACTCATACAATACCGAGCATCAACTTCCCGGCAGCGATGACTGGGTTACCGGGGTCTCATACGATGAGATCGCGGAGCGCTATCAGAGCAAAGGCGAAGCGCAAAAGCTCACCTACAGCTATCTGCCCTATGATCCAGCTAACCCACGACGGTGACACTGGATCACGAGCCCGGCTCCCTTTTATTTGGGACCGGGCTTTTTCTTATTCTTATACTTTTTACTTTTACGAAACGACTCTCGTAAGAATGCTTACAATTGTCTTAGCGCCAAACATAATAGTGAGACCGATAAGTCCCCATATAATATGCTGCTGGCCGAGCTTACGCTTCTCATCGTTGTCAGCGCCACGAATGAATTCAAAGATTCCATATATAAACAAAATGAAAGCAGCAAGCGCTATGACTGTTATGAGAGGATCAATAATAGCTTTTTCAACATTCGTAACAAAAGTATTGAATGGGCTAGCTGTGGGTGTGGTCGCCATATACGTTCATATTAGCAGAAAACCGCGCCCATAGGGCGCGGTTTTCTGACACTCCGTGGAGAAATAACTAACGTACGTTTCCTGTGTTGTCAGCCTGTGGAAGAAGAGCACCACTTGGTGACGTGTTATTAAGACGTACTGTACCCGTAAGAATACGAACGAGACCCCAAACAGAAATCATGACGAAGAAGCCAATGATACCGTAAAGCATGAACTGCTTTCCTGTGTCACGCTTTTCTTCGTTGCCTGCTCCAGCTATAAAGTACTGGAAGACACCCCAAATGAATACGAGGAATGCGAGTGCGAAGATAAGTGGCACTGCAACGTTGTTGATAAGGTTGATCGCAAATGCTGCAAGATCCTGCACATTATTGTAGGTCTGAGCAAATGCGATAACAGGAACGAGGAACGCAAGGCCTGAATAGGCAATCTTTTTCATAGGAAGGATAAGGGTTCAGTAAGGGTTACTCATACAGCATAAACCTATGGACGGCAGCGTCAAATAGGCACTTTGCGTATGTGGGGACAACGCGACTCTCCCTAAGGAGGATCGATCGGCCCAATGAAGTGAGCAGGAGGCGTGTTAACTACGGGTACAGGTGTTGTTTGCGTTGTTGCACTTCCTGATCCATTCGCGCAAGGACCGGTGAAAGTTGGCAAACATGGCTTAGAGCTTGAATCGAGGTTGAGCGTGTTTGTAATTAGATTTACCAAACCCCAAACAGAAACCATAACAAAGAAGGCAATGAGACCCCACATAATAAGCTGCCGACCTTGCGCTCGTTTTTCTTCATTCGCACCTCCAAGAATAAAATATCGAAAGACACCAAAGATGAAAACAACGAAGGCGATTGCAAAAACAAGTGGAACTAAAAGATTGATGACCTTCTCAATATTCGTGATTATGGTGGTGATTGTAGTCATAGGTGTATGGTAGCAAACAAGGGGTCGTTATAAGTATTTATGCACTAACTTCCGTCAGTATATTTAAAAGCACGTGCACAATTCCCCATGTGGCAAACATCACTGCCAAACCAATGATGCCCCATACTGCGAGCTTCTTTCCTTTTTCCCTTCCCTCTTCACCATCCTGCAATAGAAAGAATCGCACCATACCGATAAGAAATACGATGAATGCAAGGGCGAATAGTAGTCCGATTATGGCATCACCAATTGGGACAATTCGCTTATCTACGATATCGGCGAAACTCATAGGCCGCTCACCGTTGATTTAATTACTAATCCGATTGCATTGGCACCAAGGAGTATGAGTGCGCCAATGACTGTCCAGACTAATGCGCTGCGCGCGCTGCGTATCTTTTCTTCATTACCCTGAGCCATCACGAACAAGAAGCCGACGTAAATAAAGGCAAGCGTCAGAAAGATTGGTGCGAGAACATGTACGATTGCATCTAAGACTGCACTGAGAAGGCCGTCGAGAGACTTAATATTTTTGAGAGGATTCTGAAGAGCTCCGCCTTCATTAGCAGGTGTAGCACCACCGGGATCGTAAGGAGTGGCACCTCCTGGATCTGCAGGGGTCGCGCCGCCCGGATCAGCCGGGGTGGCACCCCCTGGATCTGCAGCAAATACTGGTGACGCAATTCCAAGCAAACTAATCGCAATGGCTAGTGAGGGGATAATTTTCTTAAAGGTGGTCATAAAGGTTAGAACGTTGCATTGATAGCTTGGTCAGCTGCAGTAAGCGCCTGAGTAGTATCTTTACGTCCGCTCGTTATATCTCCTATCATAGTACTGAATATCTGGTCCGTGACTGTTGGGAGCGGGGATAACCATCCCTTAGCAACGAGTGCTTGAGGGTAATACACAGGCTGATAGCGGTCGTTAGATGATGGAGTAAGTGCAGAACGGAGTGCAGGAGCCATTGAAAGGGCCTGTGCTGCAGTCGTTTCGTACGGTGCGGTTGCAAGTACCTGTGCAACAGCGACTGCTCCCGTGGCGTTCTTAGATGCTCTTGGTACAGAGAATGCGTAGGCTCGAGCGAATGTGAGACGAGTCGCAGACGTTTGCGGCTGCGGGATCTGCGCCATATCAAAATCAAGGTTCGGATTCCCTGCCTTAAGTAACGGAAGCTCCGATGCAAAGCCTGGATAGAATGCGAGGTCACCAGATAAGAAAGCTTGGCGTGCACTTGGCAGCGCACGATTCCAGGTATAGACCGTTTTCGCTGGGTCTGCGAACTGTGTATAGAAATTAGTTGCACTCACTGCTGGAGAAGAATTCGAAGATCCTGCTCCAGCATCTGATAGTCCAGAATGGAGACCATTGGTTCCTACCGTCACGATAGGGTTACCTGCCTGAAGAAATAGCAACGAGAGTATCGCACGAGAATTCTCTACGTTCTCATATGCACCAAACGGTACGACGCTCGACTTCACACCTCCTGCCTGACGTACCGTCATGCGTTCTGCAAGGCCCGTAACGGCCTCCCAAGACGTTGGTGCACTAGCTACGCCTGCATTGGAAAGGCTTGTGCGGTTGTAGTACATGACAAGCGGATCAACAACAAAAGGGATACCGTATGTACCGCTCGTTGAAAGAAAGAGCTCGGTTATTGGAAGAAACGTATTGAGATAGTCGCGTTGCGAGATGGTAGCGAACGGTATAACACTTAGCTTGTTCTGTTCGTGAGTAAGTTGCTCCTGTGAAATAAGCACGAGGTCTGGACCCGTTCCTGAAGCCAAGGCTTCTGCCAAGTCTGTATCAAACGTATCGGCTTGCTTCTGCACATACTTCACACCATTGTATTGCTGGTCAGCAGCCTTGAGAGCCTCTAAGCTTGTTCCCATAGCATTTTGTGAAAGTGTGCCCCAAATAACCACCGTACCCACAGAACTTTTACCACCACCAAAACCTCCGAAGTTGGCAAAAAGAATTAGAGCAACAACAGCGAAGAAGGCAAACGCGGCAAGCAGAATTATTTGGAAAGGTTTGGTTGTGATGGAGTCCATAGGGATTAGCTATTCGGCCGGTGATACAAACACGATAGCATAATGATGCGCTCCACCACGGAAGTCTTTCAGTTTATGGAAGCCACCCTTAATAAACAACTCTTCCGCTGCATGCTCGCTCACAACGTGGCTTGCGATAGGACCAAGCCCTCCATATGCCCCAGCCCAATCGATTACCAAAAGTCTTCCTCCCGGCTTTAGGATGCGTTTGATTTCATTTACTAGACCCTGTTTATCCTCAACTTGAAAAAGAGCGTTTGAAAGTATTGCAGCATCGAGTGTGTGATCTCGAAGTTTTGTACCTTGAGGCTTTTCAATATTGCCCCAGATGGACTCAATATTTCGAAGCCCCATGCGATGCGCTGAATCGAGCGCATGTTTCAAAACGTCTTCTTGAATGTCTATCGCGTATACGCGACCGTCACTACCAACAACTCCAGCAGCTGCAATAGCATAATGGCCAGAGCCACTTCCAAGGTCACCGATCTTCATTCCCTCACGCAAACCCATCTGCAAAATATTTGTCCTTGGATCAGAAAAGTTCATTACCTATAAAATAACACGGACCAAGCTAGCGCTTGGTCCGGAATCAACAGAAATATTTAGAAAGCGCCATATGCGCCCATCGACCTTTTTTCGTCGAAAGTCATATCGTGCCCGTCATCGTCGCGCTTGCCGCGATACATTGAGGGAACGATAGGCATTGGCGACGTGCCAACAACGGGAAGTTTCTTGCGAAAAAAATCAGCGCCGACACCGTCACTCATGATGCATCCCCTTCTTTATTTGGCCCAGGAAAGAACCAAATTAGTTTGTACCACTTAATGGACATAATGGCAACAAACACCTGAGGAAAAGAAAATAAAACCGCCGTTCCGCATCGGAATGCTGCACTTGGCGATTTCAACCGTTTTTATTTTCTTTTCCTTAGGTGTTGCTACAGAGCAACCATCGAAGCGATCGAATCCCCCTCACGCATTTTCATAATACGTACACCCTGTGTTGCACGTGAGAGTGACGGGATGTCTTTGGCAGAAATACGGATAACCTGTCCTTTCTTTGAGATAACGACAATCTCTTCGATAGCTTCTTCGTCACCGGTAAGTATTTTTGCACCAATGATCTCACCCGTCTTCGGTGTTACGTCAGCAGTCTTGATACCTGAGCCACCACGTCCCTGGATCTTATACTCGCTCATTGGAGTCTTTTTTCCGTAACCATTACTCATGATAATAAGGAGCGCTGCTTTTGGATCTTCTCCCTGTACGACTTCAGCAGATACAATGCGATCGCCACCCTTAAGAGTCATACCGCGCACTCCTGCAGCTGTGCGACCCATTGCACGTGTCTCAGCTTCTTCGAAACGAATAGACTGCCCCTTGCTCGTTACTATTGAAACGCTATCTTCTGGTGCGCAAAGATGTGCAGCTACCAGCCTGTCGCCACCCTTTAGGTTGATGGCGATGATGCCAGAACGGCGAACGTCAGCAAATGACTTAGCTTCAACTTTCTTAATGGTACCCTGCTCAGTTACGAGGAATACAGAAAGCGCATCGCGTGCTCCACCCTTAGGTACCGCAAGCACACTCGTCACTTTTTCGTCAGCAGCAAGCGAGAGGAAGTTCATAATTGACTTACCCTTCGTCGCTCGCTTCCCTTCGGGAAGCTCGTACATCTTCAACTGATACGCCTTACCAAAATCGGTAAAGAAGAGGAGTTCACAATGGGCTGATGCCTTAAGGAAATGCGTCACGACGTCTTCTTCCTTTGTAGACATATCAATCACCCCAACGCCTCCACGCTTCTGAACCTTATATTCGTCAGGGTTTGTACGCTTCACGTATCCGCCTGCAGTGAGTACGAGAACTGATTCCTCATCAGGTACGAGGTCTTCTACAGAAATATTCTTTACTCCTCCCTTCACAATCTTTGTGCGACGAGCATCTGAGTATTTGTCTGCAAGTATCGAAAGCTCTTCACGAACTACCGCAAGGATATTCTTTGCACTAGAGAGAATCTTTTTGAGCTTTGCGATGAGTATTTGGAGCTCTGCGAGTTCGTCTTCGATCTTCTTACGCTCAAGACCAGCGAGTGTCTGAAGACGCATCGCGAGAATAGCAGCAGTCTGACGCTCGCTAAAAGCAAACTTCTTCTGGAGTGCGAGGCTTGCGGTCGGTACGTCTTTCGAAGCCTTGATGATCTTAATTACTTCATCGATATGATCGAGCGCTTTTGAGAGACCGAGCAAAATGTGTTCACGTTCTTCTGCCTTTCGAAGCTCGTATTCTGTACGACGCTTAATGACTTCTTTGCGATGCTTAATAAACTCAGCAAGTATGCCCTTTAGTGAGAGTGTTTGCGGAACACCATCAACAAGCGCGAGCATGTTGTAGTGGAAGGTACTCTCGAGCTCCGTGTGCTTATAGAGATTATTTAAAACTGCTTGAGGATGTGCCGTTCCTTTAAGTTCGATTACGACTCGTACGACCTCGTTACCTGAGGTTGATTCGTCACGAAGATCCTTAATGCCTTCAAGCTTCTTGTCGCGTACAAGGTCTGCAATGCGAACGATAAGGTCTGACTTGTTTACACGATATGGAATGCTTGTAATGACAATATTTGTACCCTTCTTGTCCTCAATGATGTCTGCTTCTCCGCGAACAACAACGCCTCCCTTACCGGTTGTATACGCATGACGAATATCAGCCTGATTAAATGCGACTGCACCAAGTGGGAAATCAGGACCTTTAACAAACTGGAGTAAATCTTCAGTGGTAGCTTCTTCGTTATCAATAAGATGCATCGTTGCATCAGCAACTTCGCGCAAGTTATGCGGAGGAATATTCGTTGCCATACCCACAGCGATACCGAGACCACCGTTAAGTAGCAAGTTAGGCACTGCCGCTGGAAGTACGCTTGGTTCTTGTTTTGAACCGTCAAAGTTTGGCACCCAATTAACCGTTTCCTTTTCAAGGTCACGAAGCAATTCGTCGGCAAGGCGCGACATCTTTGCTTCTGTGTATCGGTATGCAGCTGGCGGATCACCATCGATTGATCCGTAGTTTCCTTGGCCTTGCACGAGCGGGTAGCGCGTCGTGAAGTCCTGCGCGAGCTTTACCATTGCATCATATACAGACGTGTCGCCGTGCGGATGGTACGAACCGAGCACCTCTCCGACTACCGTCGCGCTCTTGCGGAACTTCGCTGAAGGAGTGAGTCCTGTCTGACGCATGGCGTATAGGATGCGGCGGTGCACAGGCTTAAGACCATCGCGCACGTCTGGAAGAGCGCGACTGGTGATAACGGTCATCGCGTAGTCAATATATGACTGACGCATCTCCGTCGTAATCGATTGATCAACAACCGTTACGCGTGGAGCTTCTTCTTCAGGTTCAACTACTTTCTTTGCCATATATTAAATTAGAACGAGAGCACTGTTGCTGAGTTTTGCGGAGCTACCGGTTTAGGGTCAATCGTAGAGGTAGATTTACCATCAACGATAGTAAGTGCTGGAGCGCTTGTCGTTGCACCCGTAACGGCAGCTACAGCACCTGCGAGCTGCGAGTAGTTTGAGGTGTTAGATGATGGCAATGCCTTCGGCTGAGCCTGTGCGACCGTTCCTCCTGCAGCAAGTGAGAATGCACCCGTAGCAGCCATGGTACCAACCCACACAATAGCAACGAGAGCGGTAACTGCGCTCGTAGTACCAAGCACGATGCGCTTGCGCACATGTTCTGGCTTCTGCTTTAGGTTGTGGACGAAGTCTTTCATAGGTGTGTGCGATTAAGAAAATCTACTATGCCGTTATCACTATAATAGCACCATCTTTCTCCGCAATGTCTTTTTTCTTGATAGTAAGCTTTTCAACCTTTTCTTCTTCTCCGCCTTCCTCTTTAAGGAATGCTTCAAGGCTCTTAGGCTCCCCCATGCCGCTCCAGTGCATTGGAATGATGATCTTTGGCTCAAGGAAGGTGGCAAGCTTGCTCGCCTCTGCTGCATTGAGTACGCCGTCTCCACCGACAGGAATGAAAAGCACATCTATTTCATCAATTGCTTCTTTTGCTTCAGGCGGAAGTGACGTGTCAGAAAGTGCACCGAGGTGTACGAGCGTCATACCTTCAAGTGTAAGCGCATACATAGTGTTCACTGCGCTAAGCTGACCTTTCGGTAGAGCATATTCACTCTTAGTCAAAAATCCTTGAATGGTGATTCCTTCTTTTTCATATTCACCAGGGCCGGTAATGACAAATGGTTCCTTACCACCGAATGCAACCTCTTCACTTCCAGCCATGTCTGGATGATTACGAGAGATAAGCGCGATGTCTGCACCGAAGCGAACAGCTGGTAGCGATGCACCTTTCGATATTGGATCAAAGACTATAGTAGTATCGCCAAACGTAACCTTGAAGCACTGTCCGCCGTGATGAGTTATGACCATGTTCTTCATATTCTATCATTTCCTGTTTTGTCTGTCCTGCGTCTGTCCTCAGCTACGCGCGCTCTGCTCCACAAATAACACTATCCCCACACAAATGTTCCCTAAGCTTGCCGCATATAAAAGTAGTGGTATTGTGACTTAGCCGCCCCGTTAAGTGAGCTCAAAAGCAAGCTTGGGACGGCTTCTCAAGAAGCGTTGAAAAGGACAAAGAACATGAAGAGTTCCTGTTTCTATCCGCCCACTGGTCTCGCACGCTGCGCATCCGTCGCAACGCACCGTGGCCAGGCAAACAACATCGCGATCGCGCCCCATTTCGAGGGCCATATCGAACAGCTGGGCCGCGCTGCGCCGAGCTGACACCAACCGCGGGAGAGCATGAGGTCGATTCCCTGTTATCGACCACACGTTCTCCCGCACGGGCCTCACAGCCCTTTGTACATTCGCTCATGAGAGCACCCATTCGAAACTCGCTTCACCGCGGGTTTTATCAATTTATATCCGCAAAGATATCCCCTTTTATGCAGACTATTTGACTCGACGCAGTCTCCTTTGACTGATACTTTGCAGGGGCAACGCAACCGATTTCTCGGAAGCAATGCAACAGGAGGCACGATCATGAAGATGACGCGTTTCAGTCTCGTCGTACTGGCGAGCATGGTGATGATGGCAACAACGCCGACGACAGCCAAGGTCGCGGATGACCCGGTGGTGATGACCAAGGCAACGCCGGCGATCAAGGCTTCGGGCGACAGTCGCATGGTGGCGACGAAAACCTATCGACTCGATGCCAAACTCGACTCGGCCGCCATGCTCATCGATATCGATATCCTGATGCTGCGTAGCGAGCGTGGGACGCCGGCCGACGCGACGAACAGTGTCGTCAAATCGGGGGCGATCTTCCAGAACACTGTGTTGCTGACAGAAGACGTCCAGCACCTCTACGCAGTGACGGCAACTTCCACGGCCTGAGCAGAATCATCAACCTACGTGTAATACAAAAGCAACTTGCTTTCTGAGGTACCGATTCGTTCGGGCCTCTTTCTTATTTAGGTTTAGGTCATATTTTGAGTCTTCATAAAACCCTTGACAAATTTGATACCTGGGGTTATGGTACCTATGCCCTACAACAAAAGGAGACAGGCAATGCACGACAATCCCAAACAGATGTTCAGTAATGTGATGATGACCTCGACGACGATCGACTCGGCCGACAGCGGCCCGGCAATGTGCATCAATGTCAACGAGCCTGGCCGTTCGGCCGCGGCGCCCGACATCAACTGATCGCCGGCGGCGATCTGAACTAACTGGCGGCGGTAGACGACATAGTCGAAACTACCGTCGCCAATCCCCGGGATCTTGCAATCCCTGCCAAAACTGCAACCTCATTCGGAGCGCACCCACTTAGATGGCTGCGCTCTTCTTCATATCTACGCATCTCTACTTTCATATTTCGCCCGTATATGCTACATTCCTCCCATAGCGTGTGTGCATATTAGACGCGAGCGGGCTATCCCTGGTTTAGTAAATACGAGTGTTAATGCTCTTATTTCGCCAGTACCCGCCGCACAAAGCACCCCGCACTCATTTACCATGCCCGAAGAAACAGCAAAGGTGGCGGCTCCTGTAGTCCCATCTTTCACCCTCGACGCTAGCCACCCAATGGCCAAGCATATGAACGACATCGCAACGCCTCCTCAGGCTGGCGATGTTATCGAGGGAACTATTATTGAACTCGTCCGTGGACGACTCTATGTTGACCTGCCTCCGTTTGGAACAGGTATCATTTACGGTCGCGAGTATCTAAACGCTGCAGACGTTCTCCGTAAGGCGAACCCTGGCGACACTATTACTGCTAAGGTTGTTGACCCAGCAGGACTTGATGGCTACATCGAGCTCTCTCTCAAGGAAGCTCGTCAGGCAGCTATCTGGGGTGAAGCTGAGCAGGCTATCCTCTCACAGACCACCTACACTCTTACCGTTGAAGAAGCGAATAAGGGTGGACTCATCCTCGCTTGGCAAGGTATCAAGGGCTTCCTTCCCGCTTCACAGCTTTCGAAGGAGCACTATCCTCGCGTTCCAGAGGGAGACAAGGACAAGATCTTTGGCGAACTCTTGAAGCTTCAGGGTACTCAGCTTGCAGTGCGTATCATCACCGCTGATCCTAAGGAAGGAAAACTCATCTTCTCTGAGCGCACAGACGCTGAAGAATCTGAGAAGACCAATCTTATCGATAAGTATCAGGTTGGCGACACTGTTGAAGGTGAAGTTACCGGTGCTGTAGACTTCGGTGTCTTCGTTAAGCTTGAGCAGGGTCTTGAAGGACTCGTGCACATCTCTGAGCTCGACTGGGGCCTCGTTGAAGACCCTCGTAGCATGTACACCGTCGGCGACCGCGTACAAGTTAAGGTGATCGAGATTAAGGACGGCAAAGTATCGCTTTCTATCAAGGCTCTCAAGGAGAATCCTTGGAAGACAGCGAGCGAGCAGTACAAGAAGGGTCAGGAAGTGACTGGTGTTGTTATCAAGTACAACAAGCATGGTGCTCTCGCCTCAATCGAGGAGGGTGTAGCAGGCTTGGTACACATCAGCGAATTCGCGACTCCTCAGGATCTTCGCGATACGCTCGAACTTGGAAAGACCTACCCATTCACGATTACCCTCTTCGAACCAAAGGATCAGCGCATGACGCTTACCTATATGGGTGTGAAGAAAGGTGCGGTGAAGAAGTAATTGCTTCAGTAGCGATAACAAAAGCCCCGGCAATGCCGGGGCTTTTGTTATTAAGTGGTATAGATAAATGTTTTGACAATATAGTATAATATGTTATTTTGTCAAAATGGCTTAGGTAAGCCGTCGTTCATGAGTAATGAACGCTGAACCTTAAATACGGGAGATTTGTCATGGGTAATGACAACTATGAAATGTACGGCAAGCTTTCGGCTCAGCTCGGGAAATTGGTCATCGACGGCAAGCGGCACTTGCCCACCGTCAATGCAAGGCTTCGGACCCTCGTCTTTGATGCCCATCATTGGCCCAAAGCTAAGAATTGGAGCGCCGTACACGAACTCGCGAAGAGCGACCAACTGATGGCTTCGGTCATCGCTACGCTTGATATGTACCGCACGGACAATCGCGCAAAACAAATTATCGCGGCCTTTCCGGACTGCTTCCTCGACGCCGAGAAACGGGACATAATTCCGCTTTCATGCATTCGCGCGATGGCTATTGTGGCTGCGCACGAATGCGACGACCAGAGAGATACAGAGATTATTGCTGCCATCCCAGCATCTTATTGCGTTCACGAGGAACTCAAGATCCCGTTCTCGAGGTTTTACACAAGTGTGGATTCCGACTGGAATGAAGAGGAGCCAATGCTCCCTGCCGCTATAAATCCACTCGCTAAGCAGGGTGAAGTCGTTCTTCTAGAGGGTATCGAGCATGTAGTGCTGGAGAATAACCAAAACACAGGTGTGCATCTCATGACGCTTGTGCTTCGAGAACACGTTGACCCGACCTGCTAATACCAATCCCTAGGAATCTATAATGCTCGGTTGCGCAAGCGATCGAGCCTTTTCTTTTTTCTATCGTGTATTCGCCTCAAGCATTGCCTTATCAATACCATCGGTAATGAAGAAACTAATAGCAGTATTCACCTTCTTAAAGACCTTCTTGAGTTCAAGTTCTTCCTTAGGGGAAAACTTTCCAATGACATGCTTCACAACTTTGTCCTCACCAGCTGGCTTCTTTACACGCCCCTTTGCAGTCGCGCCAGAGATACCAACCTTAAGCTGAGCGAATTCTTTGGTCTTGAGCGCGCGCATGATGCTCTCTACGCCCTTGTGACCACCACTTCCGCGTCCATGTACCGTCATCTTGATTACGCCAATAGGAAGATCTAGGTCATCGCGTACTACGAGCAGTTTCTGAGCTGCCTTTACTGACTTCACAAATGCCGTAACGCCCTTGCCTGACTGGTTCATGAATACTTCTGGCAGAACGAGCTGTACTTTCTCACCATCGATACTTCCCTCTACAACGGAAGCGCTTGCTGCCTTGCGAAGTGCAAAGTCGCCAAAGCTTTCAGCTTTGGCGAACGCTTCGACAGCCATTCGTCCAGCATTGTGCCGCGTCTTTGCATATTCACCACCCGGATTCCCGAGCCCAACAATTACCGTCGCCATATACATTCCAGTATATCAGCATTCGCAATAGGTTTGACATAGGCTCTGAAATATTTTATTCATTCAGTTAGAAGTCCTGCGCCAATAGTGACGTTGAAGACTGAACAAATGGAGAGTTACATGAAAGAGGTTCACGTCTATGACAAAAGCTCAGTAGGCAAAATGGCTCTGACTCGTGCCGTTACCGCCTACTGCGATCTCGGTCACCACCCTATGGGCTGCGGTAACGCATGTCTTGTGGGTGATATCACGCAAGGAGTAGTTTCGAAAGTCCTTGACGACCTCAACACGTTTGAGGAATCGCTGGGTTATTTGCTCCCGGTCTACATAGCGCAAATAGCCAAAAAGCTGATTTCTGATTTATTTGGTCATCAATATGCTGCCGAGATTATCTCGAACGCAGGAAATGCCGGTATCACGTCACAACAATTGGAACGTTATACAGACAAGTACCGTGACGCACGATATCTGCTGGTTGAATTACCAAAGGATAAGGAATTGGACTTGCGGGTCGAATTGATTCAGAGAGCCAGAACCATCCTTTGGGCTGCCTCTTTAACATTTTTCAATTCCCATACAATTGTCTGGCGCGAACCATTGACCTGACGATAGCAAGAGTCGCCCTCACCGGCGGTTCTTTTTCTTTATATACATAGGCAAGGTCAGGCTCTCAAACAAATCGTCTGCGCATACAAATTATTACAATATTGTGATGATGAAAACTTCAGAGAAACATAAAGAAATGCTGTGTGAGAAACGGAAAACTTGCGCGCAAAAACAGTGAGCGTACAATAGTCCTTATGAACTCTGTCGGCAGTGCTTTGAAAGAGATCTTTACCTTCCTCGTACTCGCCGTAATTATCGTTCTCCCTATTCGACTCTTCGTCGCGCAACCCTTCGTGGTTGAAGGAGAGAGCATGCATCCAACGTTTGAGAGCGCCGATTATCTTATCGTCGACGAACTCACCTATCATTTCCAAAATCCAAAGCGTGGCGACGTTATTGTCTTCCGCTATCCTAACGATCCTTCAGTATTTTATATAAAGCGTATTATCGGGCTTCCTGGAGAAACAGTAAGTATCGATCAGGGTAAGGTAAGCGTTAAAAAAACAGATGGCACAAGCATTACACTCGACGAATCCTACGTGGTTGATGAAGATGCTACCTACACACAAAGCACAAACATCGGCCCCGACCAGTATTTCGTTATGGGAGACAATCGTCCAAAGAGTTCGGATTCTCGTGTATGGGGACTTCTCCCACGCAAGAATATAGTTGGCCGTGCATTTATCCGCCTGCTTCCTGCGCATGAGTTCGGTACGTTCCCAGGAGCAGCCTCCGAACCGCAATAACTGCCCTATAAATTCTTTGTAATGAGTACGCAAGTCCTACAAGCCTCCGACATCCTCAAGCGTGCGTCTGCTATTGGTAGTTACTATGGTTTCAGCTCCCTTTCTTCACTTGCTGCGGTTAAGCGAGCATCGAGCAAAATACCTTATCCCGAAAGTCTCAATTTAGAGAGTCTTGATCCCGCTGCACGTGAAGTCGCAAGTTTCTTGAAGCACGTGCGCGACGCAGGTCTTGCTCCCATCCCAGGCCAGCCCCTTTTTGTATGGCACAGCAACGCAGCACCTGGTCGACCCACACCAAAGCAAATTGTCATACAATTCCATGCACTCGGTATTGAACGATCTATTGCAGACGCAGTACTTATGCGCGCGGTACGCGCGCTCATGCAAGACCTTACCAAATCAGACCTAACTCTTCGCATTAATAGTATGGGCGACAAAGAGACACGTGGACGTTTCGCGCGTGAACTCACAACGTTCTTCCGTAAGCACGGTCCTATTCTTCCTGAGCCCTGCGTAAACTGTGCAAAGCGCGATGTATTTGAAGCTGCCGAGATGCTTGCCGCAATGGACAGCGGAAGTCTTCCTGCTCCAACTGATCACTTGAGCGAAGCAAGTCGCAAGCACTTCGAAGGTGTTATTGAATACCTCGAAGCAACCGATACTTCCTACACACTCGCTCCAGAACTACTTTCCCGTGGCCTTTCATGGACTGAAACATGCTTTGAGATTACCGGTGACGAAAAGATGCAAGCCTGGGGTTCTCGCTATGGCGAATTCTCGAAACAATTCTTTAAGAGTGCTATGCCTGGCGTAGGTGCGGTAATCCGCATCAACACAGACGCACGCGAAACTATTCCCGCGGTAAAACCTTCTGGTTCACCACGTTTTGTATTTGTGCACATTGGAGACGAGGCTAAGCGCGAAAGCATGAAGATGGCCGACAACCTTCGTCGCGCTCGTATACCTCTATCACAATCCATCGGTATTGAATCTCTCACTGAGCAAATGCGCATTGTTGAGAATCTTAACCCTGCGTACCTCATTATCATGGGTCGTAAGGAAGCGCTTGAGCGCTCTGTCATACTCCGCCACCGCGCTTCCTATACCGAAACGTTCATCCCTCTCGATTCCCTCGTCGAACACCTCAAGACCGTTGCTTAGCCACTGACTTTCCTA
>JBDSUM010000008.1:0-21686 GCA_039927695.1 Minisyncoccota bacterium | reverse complement strand
GGCGCCTGACTTTGTCAGGCGCCCTTTTGTAAATAAAACTGAGCTTATTTATGCCCTACGTATCGCCTTCACGATGACGAGGAGCACAACTGCGCCGAGAATGGCGACAAGCAAGCTATAGAGGTTGAAGCCGCTTACACCCGTACTTCCGAGCATGCTCATGATCCATCCTCCGATAACTGCTCCGACAATACCAACTACGATATCAATCAAAAGACCGTTATTTGAGTTGGTAATCATTGAAGCGAGCCAACCTGCGATAGCACCAAATACGATCCAGAGCAAAATTGCCATAATGGTTTGTGAGTTAAAACGAGTAACAGGACTATTAATAGCGCATTGGGAGTGAAGAATTCATGAAGCAGATATTTCTGGCAGAGTGGGGTTCGAACCCAGCTTATAAAAGAGGTTGCTTCTGCTGATATAGCGCAAGTATTGCAAGAAAAATATCACCTTCAGCAGTACCACGAGCTTTTACATATGGTGCGAAGTGCTCAGGAAGAACCGATATAAGTGAAAGGGGTTCGTCCGAAAGCCAGAGTGAGTGAAGAGAATCGGTATCGAGCGAGCGACGCAAATAGTCACGAGCGTTAGGCTCGGCAAGTATGAATAGTGTGCGTGGAAGCGCGTGGTTTTGCGCGAACTTCTTAAATAAGTCAGAGAGACCGGTAACCCACTCCTTCTTTACTGTTTCAGTGCGAACTATGAACCGCGCATTTCTATCTGGGCTGATGTATCCTGGTTGGTCGCTTGGTACGCGTGCGTTTCCCGATTCTTCGTCTATGGTCATTCGTTCAGCGCCACGAGTAGCATCGAGTAGCTTGTTGATACCTTGCGGAAGCATGCCGACATCAACGAGTAAGCCAGCTTTTACGAAAGCCAAGTCAGTTCCCTCACCTGAAACGTTAAGTATTAGGAAGTCTTTTTCGTGCGGATAAAGATCACGAAGTACTGCGTATGTTACTGGAGCAAAGGCAACGAAGGTTATATCGTGAGTATGGTACCAGCGGCGTACACGCGTGCGAATCTCATCAGTGAGTGCGGCTTCAAGCGTTGAAGAGAGGATAACGACTTCTGCACGCGTAGCTTGCTTACCTATTGGATCAGGAATTTCGTATCCATTAAGAATAGTTGCAATAACTGACTCGCCCGTACTGACGCGGCCAGGTGCGAGTTTTGCACTTGAAGACACGATTTCACTCAGCATGCGCTTACCAAAAATAAACGGCTTGTCGGGATGAATCGTCTCGGTGCGGACTTTAGTTTCCTGCCATGGAGCCGATACACTCACGAGCACGCCATCAACGCTACCGCTTCCCGTCTCACGCCTGAGCGTTGGAGCGCCTTTCTCGATTAATTCTGTTCCCACTGAATTAAGGGTGCGAAGCATCGCTGTCTGCACGTCTTCATCCTTGCCGCGCACGATTGAGTGGCGAACGGTGTAATAGATAACCGGCAGTTCCTTGTCGGTGTAGTGCACATACGCACCAGCGACTGATGATGAGCCGATGTCTATTAGAACGATTGATGATCGCTTCTTTGATTTGAAAAACCACATGTACTAAGTATAAACGATATTTCGCTTATAGACTGTTATTTTTATACCAACACTGCTTTGATTCGACGGACTCCAGCAGATGATGCTTCTTCTTTTTGAATTTTAAATGTTCCTCCTTCACGAATTTCACGTGTGTTGTTTACGTGTGGACCGCCGCAGAATTCAAGTGAGAACGCATTTGGAATATCAGGTTCTGTTTCTGTTGCGTGTGCAGGGCCAACGGAATATACCGAAACCATATCTGGGTATTTCACGCCGAATTCCATTTGCGCACCAAGCTTCTCTGCCTCTTCTTTTGGCATTACGGTGCGAGTGACGGGTAGGTCTTGTGCTAATACTTCATTCACAATCTTCTCTACCTGTGTCTTTTCTTCGTCGGTCATCTTTCGATCAAAGGAGAAGTCGATGCGAAGACGCTCAGCAGTGATATTACTTCCACGCTGTTTAACTTCTGGCCCAAGTACTTGCTGAAGCGCTGCAAGGAGGATGTGGTGAGCGGTATGGTATCGCACTGTTTGCTCTGCGTGGTCTGCGAGACCCCCAGCAAATCTCTGCGCGCCTCCGGCGCGCGATGTCTCTTGGTGCACAGACATAAGCTTCATAACTTCAGTCAATTCAATCTGAATATCTCGTTCGTTCGCAATCTCCTCTGTCATCTCTACGGGAAAGCCGTATGAAGTAAAGAGTGTAAATACGTCTTCGGGAGTAATACTGCCGCGAGCAATGAGCTTCTCAAGCTCCTTCATGCCCTGCGAAAGAGTCTTTCGGAATTTCTCTTCCTCCTTTGCGAGTTCATCACGAATAGTAGTACTTGCAGCCAATACGTGTGGGTAGTGGTCGGCATAGGCTTTGCCATATCCTTGTGCGACGTCTGCGAGTACGCTGTCTTGAATACCGAGGCGATCCGCTTCGCGAATTGCGCGACGAATAAGTCTTCGAAGTACGTACCCTGCTTCAGTGTTTGAAGGCAAGACACCCTCAGCGAGCATAAATGATGCCGCACGTATGTGATCGAGGATGATGCGCATTGCGCGAGTTGTTGCTTCGTCTTCTCCATACTTCTTTCCGGTACGGCTTTCGAGTACGGTGCGGGCTGCATCGAATACATCCAATATAAAAGCATCGGCTGTACCAAGCGTTGCAAAGGCAATGCGTTCCAATCCCCCTCCAAAATCAATATTCTTGCTGGGAAGTGTTTTAAATGAAGCATCTTCTTGTTTTATGTACTGCATGAAGACGTTGTTCCCTATTTCAACAAAGCGACCACAATCGCAGTTCGGATGACACTGTGGTCCCCACGCAGTATCGTGTTCTGTACCGAAGTCGTAGAACATTTCAGAATCGGGTCCCCCTGGTTCTCCGGCTGGCATTTTGCTTGGCACGCCTGCACGACTCCACCAGTTCTTTTTTACGTCATAGGCAAAGATGCGACCACCCTGCATACCAACTTCGTAACCATTCTCTTCAGAGCCGATAGTTATATCTTTAGCATCAATACCCTTTTCTTTGAAAAGAGTTTTCCAAATCTCTATTGCTTCTTTATCTTCCCCAATACCAATAGACGGTTCACCCGCAAACACCGTTACATAGAGTTTTTCCGGATCAAGCCCCAATCCTTTTTCTGGATCAGTGAGAAACTCAAACATCCACGTAAGTTGTTCAGTTCTAAAATAATCACCTAACGACCAATTACCAAGCATTTCAAAAAAGGTGGTATGACGATTGTCACCTACCTCTTCAATATCTCCTGCACGAAAACTCATTTGTGAGTCTACAAGTCGTGTTCCTTCTGGATGCTTCTCTCCAAGTAGGTACGGGATCATCGGTTGCATGCCACTACTTGTGAAAAGCGTCGTTGGATCGTTGCCCGGAACGATTGGTGCTGACGGGATAATTACGTGGCCGCGAGCCTTAAAGAATTCGAGATATCGTGTGCGTACTTCGGAGACAGTCATAGATATGAAGATACCATGCTTCGTAGATGAATAAAAAGGAGGTTCCTATTGGAACCTCCTTTGAAAGATCGTGTGTCGCTTCAGGCCATTTTATTTGTATACGTATGAGCCTGAGCTGTCGAACTTGTACAAGGTAGGCTGGCACAACCCACCGACCCCTTGAACTACACCATCTTCAAGTTCGATATGAGGGATCCGTGCGAGAACCCCCATTTTCGTCAGATCGGCGGGACGCTTGTAAGGCTTGATTGCTGCGACCGCTTCGAATATTGAAGGTTTAGGTTTTCTTTCCGCATCTGTCGCGGCGCGCTCTACGAGTTGTCCGCCAACGTTAGACACCTTGATTGCGGGATGATCAAAGTTCGGAACTTTACTCATCTATCTTCTCCTCTGCTCTGCCGCACGTACTATAGCGGACTATTTCTTAATATCAAATGTTCCTGCTGCAGCGAGTGAAAGCTTGTCGAATGGTATAAGCATCGCGACTCTCTTAAGATCTGCGACAGTCACTGCATGTATAAGACTTGGGTATTCATCAATATACGCAAGAGGTTTTCCTTCGTCACCAATCATGTGTAGCATTCCAGCAAGGCCGCGCGTTGTGGAGAGGCCAACATAATATCTACCGATCAGTTCGTCTTTCTTTATCTGAAGTGCTTCCTCAGTCATTCCAGTTTTGAGGAAAATACTAATTTCTTCTCGAACTTTCGCAACCGCTTGATTAAATGTTGCCGGAGAGAATGTGGCGTGAATGCCAAATGCACCGTCGGCTTTACCGCCCAAACCTCTGAGACCTGCAGCGATTCCGTAGGTAAGACCATCGCGCTCACGAATGGTACGCATGAGGTGACCGGTGGATAGCCCGTTGCCCCCGAGCATACTGACGAATACTTTTAACGCGGTATAGTCTTCGCTCTCATAGGTTATTGGCACGTGTACACCTATATAGGTATCAATAGTGGCTTTGTCTGGAATGTGAACTAGCGCCTCGCTAACGCTCGGCTTCTTCGCATTAACTCGCTTCACCGTCTCTGCCGCAGTACCCTTAGGGAGTTTTGAAAATGCCTTTTCTGCTTGCTTCAATATTTTATCTGGCTCAATGTCGCCCGCAATTGCGAGTACAAGACCTCCCTGACCAAGCATTGACTGGAATTTCAGCATGTCTTTGCGCGTTGTTTGTGCTGCATGCTCCATGTCTACGCTCGTTTCATCTGGGTAATTTACGTGTTCTTTTTCGTATATTAAACGTGAAAGCGCTTGTGATGCCTGTGTCCCGGTATCACTCTTCAGTTCTTCAAGTCCCGCTAATGTGCGCTTCTTTTGATTGGTGACTTCTGCTGGTGGAAAAGTAGCTTCAGACAGACATTCAACAATAAGTTTCAATATAAAATCAGTGTCTTCTGGTAAGCATGATGCGTAGAAATGAGTCCGGTCGCCGCCAGGACTGAAGTACATACTTGCACCCTTCGTAGCGAGCGAACTACGCAGCTGCTCTTTCGTTTTGTTCTGTGTACCAGCATCAAAAAGATTGGTCGCCATACGAGGTACCATTTGTTTTGCGCGTGGAAGCATATATAGACCACCAAACACACTACCTTCAATAGTGACGACGTCTTTAGCGCCCGTGCGCACAGCAAATAAGCGCATTGGACCCTTTTCGTGCTCAGTAATGTTCATTGGTTCGCGTGCCATATTATCGTTTCTTTACGGGTGCGTTCACCGACCAGCCAACAGTTGACTGTTCGTGTACGAAATACTTTTGCGCAACACGCTGAACATCCTTACGCGTCACCGCATCGAGTGCTTCGTGAAGCGTTATAAAGCGTGTCCAGTCGCCCATCGCGATTTCTTCATTGAGTGCAGAGAGAAATGCATACACACCATCCTTCCTTCTTGATGCGTACACGCGCGCGCCACGCTTTGCACTCGCGAGTTCTGCTGCGGTAATGCCATCACTAGCAATACGTGCGTATTCCTTTAAGAGTAGTTGCTCAGCCTTTGCATGAGTTGTTCCGGGAGCAAGGGTTACGGATGCTTGGAAAAGACTTTGATCGTGCAATTGGTTGCAATACGCTCCCACGTCCGTTGCAAGCGCTGAATCGATGAAAGCTTTGTACAAACGACTTGTCTTATCTTCATACAATACGCTTGAGAGCATAAGAAGCGCGGGAATATCTTCGTGGAGCGCATTCGGTATTTTATGCGACACCGTTACTACCTGGTTTCCAGCACGCTGTGTTTGCACGCGACGCTGTCCTTCCTGCTTTGGCTCTACGGTATATACAGAAGGAATGGTGTGAGGAGAGGCTGAATGTACACCAAAGTATTTCTCGATAAGGAAGAGTACTTCTTTTTCGACAAAGGAACCTGCAATGGTTACCGTTGCATTATTGGGCCAATAGAAGTCATCATAGAATTGCTTGAGTCTTTCGATAGCAACTCCTTCTATATCGCTCTTCCATCCGATTATAGGGTGGTGATACGGGTGCGCCATAAATGCTGCACCCCATACCTCTTTATCAAGTGCCGACGCAGGGTCGTTCTCATACATTTCATATTCATTTCGCACCACCGCCATTTCGCTCGCGCGGTCACTTTCGAGGAAGCGGGCAGTGCGCATGCGATCGGCTTCTATTTCTATCGCGAGTGGTAGCTGATCGCTCGCAAGCACTTCGTAGTAATTAGTGCGATCAAAGGATGTTGTGGCGTTTACGAGTGCGCCTTTTGATTCAAGCAGCTTGTCCATGCTCGTGCCCATCTGTGTATTAAATTTGCCCGTTCCCTTAAACACTAAGTGCTCAAGAAGGTGCGCTGAGCCCGTGTATCCAACCGCTTCATTTCGAGAACCGACGTTATACGTAACCATGCAGCCCGCTACCGGCACGCTTGTGTCTGGTACGAGAAGTATGCGCAAACCGTTTTTCTCTAGGGTGTATTCGGTAATACCGCCAAGAGTTTTAACACGTCTTATTCCTGGGACTGTAGTCGCCTTTGCCATTAGTCTTACAATACCAATCTCAACGAACAAAGGAAAATCGCCCAGTTGGCTGATATTGTCTAAGCGACTACAATACCTCTATATGACTACTGCCGAAACATTCCTCGAAAAGCTCAATCGTGATTTGCTCAAGCTCCATAAAGGCTATGAGGATTTATTCTGGATTTCCTACATGGGTGACCCATCAGTGGACGCGAAGAAGGATGCTGCAATGGCAAGACTCGATGCATTCCGTTCAGACCCAAGGAACCTTGAGAAGGCACGAGGTTTCCTCGAAGGTGCGAATGCCAAGACCAAAGACCGACTCCTTCAGTGGATAAAGTATTTTGAGGCAAATCAGTCGCCTGCTGAAGCATTGGTTATAAAGGAAAGAATAAACGTTATCGAATCAAAGATTACGAAGCGACGCTCCACACGCAAAGAAGGATATATAGATCCTGTTACAAAGAAGTTCGTGCCTGCATCGAGCGTAAAGATGACAACGATAATTAATACTCACCCCGATGAAAAGGTTCGCAAAGCCTGTTTTGAAGCACGCGAAGCTTTGGCTACCGATGTTATTCCTGATTACCTCGAGATAGTTCGTTTACGTAACGAGTACGCACGAACGCTTGGTTACGATGATTTCTATGCATTTAAAGTAGAGGGCGAAGACGGAATGACCAAAGACGAGCTTTTTGGAATCTTCGACAGTATCTACGAACGCACCAAGTATGCCTTTGATGAAATACGCAAAGCAGAAGAAACTCGTCCAGGACTTCGTAAGCCTTGGAACTTCAGTTATATGATGGCCGGTGACTTCATCAAAGAAGAAGATCCCTACTTCCAGTTTAGCGACGCGCTACTACGCTGGGGACAATCGTTCCAAGCTCTCGGCATTGATTATAAAAAAGGCCGTCTCAAGCTCGATCTTCTCGATCGTGAAGGAAAATGGAATAATGGCTTCTGTCACTGGCCTGATCTCGTTCACTATGAAAAAGGAAAGCGTATCCCGGGCACATCTAACTTCACCTGCAATACCGTTCCTGGTCAGGTTGGTTCAGGGGTCGTTGGTGCTACTACCCTTTTTCACGAAGGTGGCCACGCTGCTCATTACCTGAATATTGAAGAAACTGAGGTCTGTTTGAATCATGAATACGCTCCGAGCACTGCTTCGTGGGCAGAAACTCAGAGTATGTTCCTCGATACTATGTTCTCGAGTATTGAATGGCGCATTCGCTATGCAAAGAATGCTTCAGGAGAGCCATATCCTTTTTCACTCTTTGAGCGCAAGGCGAAGCAACTAGAATTACTCCAACCAATGCGCATGAACTCCATTATGTTCGTCGCAGATTATGAGCGCGAGATATATGAGACTAAAGATCTTACACAGGAGAAAGTCTTAAAGATTGCAAAGAAGCACTACAAGAAATACTATGATCAGTCCGTTGATTCTCTTCGCGCTCTCATGGTTCCCCATATCTATGGCTGGGAATCTTCAGGTTCCTACCATGGCTACGGTCTCGCAGAGCTTGCGCTCACACAGTGGCGCGCGTATTTCTATAAGAAATACGGTCACATTGTAGACAATAAGAACGTGGGTAAGGAAATGCACGAAGTTTGGAAGTATGGCTCACGGTACAACTTCGCAGAGTTCGTAAAGCTCGCAACAGGAAAGAAGCTCTCTGCAGATTCGTTTGTCGCAGAAGTCACCATGCCTGCCTCAAAGAAGATCGCACTCGCGAAGAAACGCATTGCTGATCTTGCAAAGGTTCGTCCTACTAAGGGACCAATCAAGCTTAATGCAAGTATCCATATGGTTCATGGTAAGAAAGAAATTGCCAACAACAAAAAGAGTTTCGAGGATATGGCAAAGAAGTACAGTGCGTGGCTTGCGAAGCAAAAGTAAATCGTTTGACAGGTATAAAACAAACAGCGCCGCCCTAAAGGGCGGCGCTGTTTGTTTCTTTAATTATTGCTTACGAAGCGTAAACAGAACTAATTGGTACTACCAAGCGGGGTGAAGTGATTGGAAGTTTCTGTGGTCGTCCAGGATATGTGGGTGCAACCGGCACGGGAACTACTACAGGAGGAGTCGGCACTGTAGGTGCAACGGGTGCTATTGGCGCTACAGGAGCAGGCTGTGGTGCAACTGGCACAAATAACGTGTGAGCAAAGACTCCTACAACTAATATTGAACTAAAACGTTTTAGATAAGCCATAAATATGCGTGACTTGTTAATATATACATAATAGCACATATATATTATTTAGCAAGTATTTACTATTACCCATTTGTAGGCAAAAGAAAACCCGCTTCTTGGGAAGCGGGTCTAATGCAGCTGGTTTTCAGCCTTCATGCAGAGCCTCAGCTCAGATGTGAATTGAGTTGCCTTTTCAAGAAGGCCTTCAGCTGCCTTTTTTCGTTCTGTGATGTGATTGGATAATGCGGCTATGAATTGACGACGAGAACGCCGCCACAGCAATATGCTGATTGGTAGTGACACTAGAACTCCCGGAATAATTCCGGCTTCGTTACTAGTAATAGTGACGCCGATACAAACTCCAAGGAACGATCCGATAAGAACAATCCCTAGGAGAAATCTCAGCATCATTTTTTTATGCTCGGCCATTGTCGGTTCAGTTCGAGTGAGATCATAGCCGTTGTTCTCGATTGGCATGATCGATCCGAAAATTGTGCGAGTCACTTTCGCTGCAAACTCAAAATATGGAGTCGTGCCATTCTCCAGGGTTATGTTGAGATTTTCTCTGACCAGCTCACTAAGATATTGTTCGAACGTAGCGGTTCCGGCGATCACATCTTTGACGAGTGCGTCGTTGTTCTTTTGCAGCCAAATTTTAACGATCGCTGACTTGAACTGCTCATTGGTCTCCTTGTCGACGGTCTTGGAAAAACAGTCGAGGACAACTGTGAGTGGCTTGTTCCACAAATTGATATCCGGCTCAAGATCATCTTCCACGTCACTCTCCTATTCAATACATGAAGAACTGGGTTGGGCGGTGAATTACTTCACCCCGAACGAACTAAGTAATACACGAATAATCAATGTGTGCCAACGCTAGAGCCAGTCTATGGTCTTTTCGTTATGTTCCTTGAGGTATTCGTTGGTTTTACTAAAAGGCTTGCTGCCAAAGAATCCGTTATATGCACTGAATGGAGACGGATGTGCAGATTCAATAACGAGGTGTTTTGTGCGATCGATAAGTCCGGCTCCTGCTTTTGCTCGCGCATAGTTGCCCCACAGTATAAATACGAGGTGCTCACGTTTGTCAGAGAGGGCTTTAATGGCTGCATCGGTAAACTGCTCCCAGCCGTGACCTTGGTGAGAGCCAGCTTCGCTGGCTCTCACAGTGAGCGTTGCGTTCAGGAGTAATACACCTTGCTTCGCCCATCGAGAAAGATCGCCGTCAGAATGTTCTTCTTTAGTACCAAGATCACTTTCCAATTCTTTATATATATTTCGTAACGATGGCGGGAGTGTAGTTCCGTTCTCAACAGCAAATGATAGTCCAATAGCTTGCTTTGCTCCGTGGTACGGGTCTTGTCCAAGGATTACGACCTTAACATCGTCGAAAGGCGTGAGTTCAAAAGCTTTGAATATATTTGCAGGTGCAGGGTACACTTTCCCCTCCAAGTACTCCTTTTTTACGAATGAAGTGAGCTCTTGAAAGTATGGTTTACCAAATTCCTCCTCAAGAGCTTTCTTCCAAGATGCTTCAATCTTTACGTCCATACGCCCTATTGTACTTGTTCTTCCTTCACTCGCTACTTCGTAGCTTTCTTATGAAGGGCAAGAAGCTTCTTCCCTGCTGCTTCACGATACGGACAGAATTCACAACTAGCACCAACTGCAGGTATCTCATCGCTATCAAGCGCAGTCTTTATTCGTGGGAGAATGTCATCTATCCAACCAGTGTCCCCTTCGCACGGCACAATCGTAAGCTCAAACTCAAGCTTTGCATCAAATGCCTTCTCGTCACCTTTAGCGTTTGCATACAAGAAATACCCCATGTCTGAAACATCAAAGCCGTTCTTACGCAGGAGCCATTGGTATACGCCCATTTGGCGTGCGTATGAATCCTTCCATGAAGAATCATCGAGCGTGTTAACGCTTGTAGATTTCGACGTAGCTTTGTAGTCAACAACGATAAGTTTTCCATCAGGTTGTACCCATAGGTCATCGATAGCGCCAGAGATGGTAAAACCAGTTGCTGCATCTTTGTACTCAATACCCTCGAAGTTCTCGCGCCACGTATTCATATGTACATGATCAAAAGGAACGGCATCAATCTTGTACTTTTCTGTTAGGGGATGTTTTGTCTTTTCTGCACGATGAACATCAAACTCCTTTTTCAAGAGCGCATCAACTGCAATGTTTAGAGTAAATGCCGGTCCACGTGGTCGTGCAGTACCAAGCTTGTTATCCAAGTAGAAACAACGTGGGCACTCGTTAAAGAGTTCAATCTTTGAACGTGAAAGACGCCACTTCTGGCCACCATAGTTCCAGTCAGGGCTACGGTTTGGGTTGTACTGTTTTTTGTATTCGCTCATATAATGGTGTCTCGGTGAAGGCGCACGTCTTTTGAAGTTTCTCTAAGTGTATCAATCTCTGCCACAATCGAGCCAACGCGTTCCGGACTAACACCAATTTGGCGCAATACTTCCCTGTGCTGTCGAAGCATTTCTGTCGTTGAAATGTTCTTGTCGATTAAGAGTCGCTTCTCTGCTTTGCGAAGAGACGTAAGCGCGGTTACAGGATAGAGACCACTCGCAACGATGCGGTCATACAAACTGCCGTGGTGAGGGTAACTCCAGCCAAGAAGCGTAATACCTGAGCACGCGCCATAGTCCATCGCTTGCTTTGTGAATTTAGTGTTGGTCACTAAATAACCATGATCAACACGCTTAACACCGTGCGTATGATCAGCACCTGCCCAAATATCGTCCATTCGCGCCTTAACATACAGCGCAATCTTCACATCCGTCTTATAGGCAGGGTCATTGTGATATTTAAGTTCTGCTGCAAGGAATTCTCCATTTCGCTGAGCATACACATCTACTTCATGCGGTACACACTTCCCTTGCAGGATTTGACGAGGAAGCACATCCCACCCTTCAGATTTAAAAATCTGCGAAACGAAGTCCTCAAACGGATGCCCAGAAGGACCAAGGTCAAAGAGAGTGCGACGAAGACTGTATCGCGCAGCTGTTGAACGCGCTTCACGACGCAACATAAGGAATGCTCGACGGTATATCTGAGAACTTTCTTCTGCAGGTGAAATAGTTGCTTCAATAGTCGCGCGAATACGCTCGGCGGTCTGCTCGCTTGCACCTGCTCGAACCAGTGAACGCAGTAGTTTTTCTCCGTCCCATGGCTCAACGGTCCCGTCTGTTTTAATGATATCTGGCATAGCTTACGCTATGATACCACCTCCTATACACTCATCGCCACGGTACATAACTAATGACTGACCTGACGCTATAGCTTCCGGGAGTAGTTCGTTTGGAATGAACGTTTTTGTATTTGCATCATACGTTCCGCTTATACGAGGACCATGATATCGGTATTGGGCCGAGAGTATCTCGCCAGTCTTTGGGACACTGAGAAGGTTTGTTTCGAGTAGTGCTATTGAAGTAATGTCTGCATTTTTAGTTGAACTGATTGAATGCGAGACCGTGAGCGTGTTGCGCTCTATGTCCTTACCAACGACATACCAGGGGCCCTGTGGAGCGTCTGTAAGGCTCACACGCTCACCGAGTGTGTGTAGTAGCGCTCCATTATGGATGCCGACTACAGCACCCTCTTCATTAATTGCGTCACCTGGTGTGCTGCCAAATTCCTGCAATAGGAAATCTTCTACGGAAATAGTTCCAAGGAAGCAAATGCCTTGGCTATCACGTTTTACAGCGTTTGGGAGTTTGTATTTTAGAGCAAGCTCGCGCACCTTGCTCTTAGGCATTCCTCCTACAGCAAACAGCGTTCGTTCAAGTGATGATTTCGGAACTGCCCAGAGGAAATAGGACTGATCTTTATCCTCGTCTACTCCACGTAATAAATGTGTGTGATTCGTCTGCGCATAGTGCCCGGTCGCAATAAAATCTGCACCTTGTTCAAATGCGAATGTTGCAAAAGCTCCAAACTTCACTTCCCTATTACACATGATGTCTGGATTGGGAGTGCGTCCTGCTTTGTACTCGCGTAGCAGGTAGTCTATAACACCCTCCTTGTATTCTTTTGAAGCATCAAGTGTAAGAAATGGAATACGCAAATGTGCAGCCACACGCATCGCGTCACGACGGTCAGCACTCCACGTGCATGGCATTCCAGGTGGATACCATCCTTTAATAAACACACCTGTAACGTGTGCATCTGCTTCCTGAAGGAGTGCTGCTGTTACAGCAGAGTCTACTCCCCCTGAAAGTCCTACAAATATTTTCTTACCAGCGACGCCCGTCATGTCGTTGTTATAGCACAGAAAGAAGATGTAGTTCTAATTGATTGCTCTTATTTACTAAGTATCGCTGTCTTTATATTTCCTAACTCCATATTTATTCCTTGAAGAGTATCATTAATTTCCTTTAAAGCTGCTACGAGTTCCGCTACTAGTTCATTGTTCATAAATAACAATTTAAATAAATAATCGTACACCCTATAATTATATTACCTTTTGATAATTTATAATTGTGTGTTATCTATATGTTTTTCAATCAATACTAATCCAAATAGAGCGCACGATTCTTCTTGTGTTGTTCAAAGGTAACGGCGTAATGCATCAGACCATCCTTCCCTGTTAGATAATATAAATTCTTCGTTTTGGTTGGAGTAACGGCTGCGAGCAATGCATTAAGTCCAGGGTTTGAAATAGGTCCAGGTGGCAATCCTTTATTCCTGTATGTATTATAGAGCGAGTCTGAGCTTAAGTCGGCAGCGGTTGGCGTGTATCCGTTTTCACCATGGATATATCCAAATGTAGCATCAACTTGAAGTGGAAGCCCTTTATCAATGCGATTCCAAAGTATTCCTGCGACCATGCGCATGTCTTCTGGAGATTGTGCTTCACGTTCAAGAATTGAGGCCATTATAACGACGTCACTAAAGGAACGATTCGAAGCAAGTACTTGAGGCGTTATGCTCGCAATCTGCTGACTAAATTGCGAACGCAATCGCACGACGATATCACTTGAGTCATCGCCCGGCATAAAGAAGTAGGTATCGGGGAACAAGTAGCCTTCGCTGGTAGATGCATCGCGTAAGAAAGACTTTGAATCGAAGCCAGGAAGTTGCTCGCTGAGCGTCGCATTAATATCTTTAACGGTCATGCCTTCAGTGAATGTAATGCGTACAGGATTAATGCCGTGTTCTCCGTGCCCTATGCGCGATACCACGCTCGTGAGTATTAATGGCTTTGCAAAGAGATAGGTTCCTGGATCGAGAGTATGGTCGAGTCCAGTGAGTCTCGCGTACACACGGAAGGCAAATGGTGATCGTATTACATGGCTAGCAGAAAGATTATTTGCGAAATCAAGACCACTTGCTCCCTTAGGGATGGTGACGAGTTGATTTGCAGGAAAATCTGAAGGTGGTGACAGAAACCATGCGAGCAGACCAAGTCCCAAGACACCAAGCACCACTACTCCCGTGAGTAGGCGCTTCAGCACGGACAATGCCATTAACCTCGCCACAAACGATTGAATGAATTGAATAAATCGAGTCATTATGTCGGAAGGTTTGTTGGCGCACCACTTGTTGATGACTGTATACGGGTCAAACTTGGTGACTCAATATGAGCTCCTGGTACGTGGAAGAGTGTTGCGATTTCTTCAGTACTCATGATCATCCAGTCACCAATGTACGGTTCTTGGAAATACACACGTCTACGATAATAATCGACAACCTGCTCCTGCAAATGATGTTTCAAATGACCTCCGCGGTCTTCCCAAGGATAGTCGTTAAAGCTCGCTGAGAATCGAGCTGCAGTTTTAATAACGTTATACGACTCGTTGTTGAATGGCTTAAACATGCTCAAGAAGAAGCTGATCATGCTGCCCTGGAATGCTTCTTGAGGAGCAGTATAGATTGCGCGGATACCTACATCAAAGGCTTGCTTCGCAACGTTACGATCAATGGCTGCCATGGTGTCCGACTGGCCTTTCGAAGGGTTTGGGAAACCTTCTACCTCACGCGTTTCTCCTGTGGCAGAGTCTTTGTAGGAGCTTTTTCGCGTTGTTGATTCGCGAATAGTATTAATTACGTCAGACGCTTCATCCCTCCAGGTATAATCTTTACCATCTGCATTTTTCTTACCACCGTACTTCTCACTCTTTGAGAAACGCATAATCATTTGAACCCACAATTGTTCCTTAGGGCCAATTGAACCCAAGAACTCAATCATCTGTGCGAGCGGATCAGTTATTTCTTCAGGCTTTGCTCCTGCTTTGTCGAGACCATACTCTACATACGTCTTAATTGGGTATGGATCTGGCTTGCCGTGCTTGTATTCGTCTCCAAAGACACTCCATGCGTGATCCAGCGGATTGACTAGACGGCTATAGTCTTCTGCTTCAATTATCTCCATGTCTGGGTACTGCGCATAAAAGAATGCTTCCGTAGCCCTGCGAAATCCTTCACGAATCCATATATAAAAATGCACACGACCTCCTATCGAGACCAACTCAAGTGAGAATGTTGGCCGCATATTACCCTGAATATGAGTCTTGTATTTGTTACTCTCACCCGAATCGATGTGCATACCGGCAAGGATTGTTTCCATAGCCAAGGGCGTCTTTTTTGAATCTCGCGGCATGCGAAGTTCCAAGAGCACATACTTTTGTTTAGAGAGAAAGTCGGCACGTCGGAATTCCAAAAAACGTGTGTAGGTAGCGTACCCAACAATGTAGGGTACCCAAAGTGGTGAAAAGAATGCGACGAGTGCCCAGTTAGCAAGCGTTTGTGATGGAGAAAAGAAAAGGAAGAGAAAGTTTAAGACAATGAAAATTATTACGAGTGGCCTCCCCTTCAAATGGAATCCACCAGAATGCAGGCTGTGTTCAATACCAGCTGCAAATCCTAAGAGAGGCAACCCACCTCCTCCACCGTGACCGTCTGACATATATGAATAGTATACGACGAAAGCGCCAATTGGCGCCGTGTCGTCTGTGTATTCGTTTGGGTTCTTTCGCCTTACGCAACGGCGTAGGTTCCGTTCTTGTTGCGCTTGAAGTAACGAGCGTCGTTTAGATTTACGAGAATAGTATTATCCTTTACATAACGAACTTTCTTCACTTCTTCGATAACCTTTTCGCGCGTCATTGGACCTTTCTTGGTGAGAACATCTTTTACGACGTCGCGTACAACACCTGGCGAGAAGCCCCATTCAGAAAGTGCGTAGAGACCGCGACCAACGAGTACGAAGCGAGCGTCCTTAATGAGTTCATTGTGTGTGGTAGCAACATGAGCTTCTTTAGCAAATAGCTGGCCAATTGCCTTAGCAACATCTGAGAAGTGCATTGGCTGGGCCGCACGCTTAATGACGAGGTACGCGTAGTCACGGATACCCTTGGTGCGGATAGCAGGAGCTTGCGCCTTGCCCCACTCAGAAAGCGGGTTTGAAGAAATAGTCTTTGAAAGTGAGAGCCAACGCTTAAGAACTTCTTCGTTCTTATATGCGTCATTGATAGACTTAAGTTCATCGAGGAACTTGTCCATCATTTCACCTTCAGCGAGAACCTCAGTGTCGGAAAGAGATGCGTAGAGACGAGTAAGAGCTTCATGGACTCGTTCAGCTGTTGCCTGGTCAACGTGCCATCGCGCGTAGAATTCGTCAGTTTCGCGTTCGCGGAAGAATGAGCTTCCGACAACGAGCAAGAAACGGAAACGGTTGCGAGCTTTTTCGTCAGTCGCAAGACCATTCAAAAGTTCCTCTTCCTCGATGATTGCACCGAGAGTATGCATGTGAGTAGCAAGCTCATCAAATGAAGCCTTTGCGTTCTTAAATGCCTTAGATCCACGGATAGACTCAAGACCAGCAGCTTCAATCTGGCGTACGCGCTCGCGCGTAATGCTCCAACGCTCGCCTATGGCTTCGAGCGTTTCGCGTTCAGAAGAAGTTCCAAGCCCAAAACGGTACGTAAGTACCTCGCGTGCACGATCTGGAACCTCCGCAAGAAGATGCTTTACAAGCGTCGCGTTATCAAAACCAAGCTTTGTAAAAGCTGGTTTTGCAGCGTTTTTGCGAGCGTTCTTCTTTACTGGAGCCTTTTTGCCCGTTGATTTGCTAGTTTTAGGTGCCATATATATGTTGTGTAATACTTACTTTATACCAGATGCTACTAAAAGAGTCAAACTCAGCCTTCCCCGAGGCTTTTGGGGATAACCAAGAGGATGTGCTCAAAGATTAACTTTAACGGAGCCGAGCGTTCATGAAGAATTGGAAGAAATGCAGAAAGGTCACTTTCAAAGGTGCGTAGCTCATCCAGAGTTTCGTCGGATGAGTCCATCTTGGTGGTTTTGCTAAGTACATAACTTGCTCGCAAAAGTCCCTCAATAAGTCCTATCGCTTCGCTTCGCGCAGCTTGCTTAACATCGTCTTTGTCTGACTTTGTTTTGTCGAGCAGCTTTGTAATTATTTTCTCTCGCTCTTTTGTATCACTTTCAAGAAATTCATGTGCCACATTGTTTTCAGTCTCACCTCCCTGCTCTACAGATGAATCGCTATGACTAACGGGAAGAGACAAGAGTCGGGACCGGAGTGTTGGAAGTAGTAGTCCAGCAGATGGCACGCATAGAATCAACGTCACTCCCTCTGGTGGCTCCTCGAATAACTTCAGTAATGCATTTTGTGCTTCGTGAAAAACACGTGTCATGCTCGCGATTATTACCTTGCCTTTATCGCCACTCGCACTTCTATATGCTGAATCAATTAATTTACGCGCATCGTCTACAGAGAATAGTCCAAAACGAAGAATAATTATGTCCGGATTGTTCTCGAGTGATTGACCTAGTTCTTGCTCACTAAAGCTCCGGGCAGAAGTAACGCCTGTTTCCACATCTCCTGCTACGTAATATGCGTGATGAGTTCTTTGCGCCATTTTTGCCATGTCGACCTAGTATACGACATTCCCTACTACTGTTCGGTATGGCGTGATTGACGTTTCTCTTGAGTGGGCAGACTATTAAGGCTGGTAGCAGGGTCGCTATCATTCTCTCGCACCAAGGAGCGTCTGATGCGTATCTCTACAGCTCTTCTCATCGCACTTATCGCTCCGTGTGCAGCGCACGCGCAGCAGGTGGTTCCAACTTCCCGTTTAGATCCACTGGGTATATCTAGCTCACTTCCCGGACTCTACGTTCCAAACATGCCCGACTGGAATACGCGAGTTCGACCATGGGTCGAGCACAGCAGTATCTTTGGTCGTGATGTGATTCGTATGGGGCCTGAGTGGAACTCTCAACTCCTCAACCGCTTGTGGTTCGTTACAAGCACAACTCGAAACCAGCGTGTCGCAGGTATTCGGAGCACCAAGAGATTGAACATAGGTTTCGCCCTCAATCTTAGGAACGACTGGCGTCTGAAAGCGTTCGCCCAATCGGATACTTCCGTACGACGCACTCGGTTTCTTGCTGGCGTCAGCGTAAGATTCTAGATAATTCAGACTCAAAACTGCAAAAGGCTCCTACGCATTCGCGAGGAGCCTTTTACTTTGCTTCATTTCAACACTTTCTATCGTATGGTAACTGTCTCAAGTTTTGTAATGCGATTTTCATGATCGACAATAGTTATCGCATCTCTATCGAAGGCAATCTCTAAACTTTCTAATCGTTCATCTATAATGTCTACCTTTACCTCAAGTCTCCCTACTCGCGTATTTAACTGATTCAATTCGGTTTTAATTTCAGTAACTTCATACTCGACTTTCCCTAATCTGTTCTCAACTCGACTAAAACCACTGTTAACGGCTTCAAGTACGTCGTACAAGGTTGGTTCAGTATTCGGAGCAATTATCGTCCTCTTCATATGATTTATTATACTCCCCAATCTTTTGTGTGTATAAGAAAATGACCTGTGGACAGCCTTTCAAAACTTCATATTTATTTTATCCCTCGCACAGGAATCCTTTAAAGGTCTATCGCTTTGAGATAATACTCATCTTATAGGTATCCAAATGCTTAAGTGCGACGCCTGTACCGCGAGCAACGCAGAAGTACGCATCGTCTGCGAGCTTTGACTGAACGCCGGTACGACGGAGTACCAGTTCAGGAAGGTTACGCAGTTGCGATGTTCCACCGGTAAGAATGATGCCGTTGTCGATGATGTCGCTGGCTAATTCCGGTGGCGTCTCCTGGAGCACCTTGCGAATAGCTTGCATCATTTCACGAAGTTCACGGTTAAGTGCTTGTACAACCTGATTGGTTTTAAGGTCAACGGTACGCGGAAGACCGGAAACTAGATCGCGTCCTTTAATAGCCATCACTAGTTCTTCTGCTACAGGTACCGCCGAACCAATCTGTATTTTGATGTCTTCAGCAGTCTTGTCTCCGATGGCTAGGTTGTACTGCTTTTTCACATGGTCGATGATTGCACGGTCGAGCCTGTTCCCCGCACATTTCACTGAAGTCGATGCGACAATTCCGCCAAGCGAAATCACAGCAACGTCGATAGTGCCTCCGCCTATGTCTACGACCATGTATCCCATCGCTTCATGGATTGGAATGCCCGCGCCAATAGCAGCGAGGATAGGTTCCTTCACTACGTATGCTTCTCTTGCTCCCGCCTTTGCTGCAGCTTCAATGACTGCGCGTTTCTCGGTACTCGTTACACCTGCCGGTACAGAGATAAGAACGGTTGGTTTGAAAAGATTATATTTACCGAGCGCCTTACGCATGAAATAGCGAAGCATTGCTTCGGTTACGCGGTAGTCAGCGATCACACCATCCTTCATAGGACGATACGCAACTATAGAGTCAGGAGTGCGTCCAACCATCTTCTTTGCCTCAACGCCGATAGCAACGACTTTGTTTGTCTCAGTTGATACCGCTACCACGGAAGGTTCGTTTAATACTACGCCGCGACCAGGCACAAATACGAGCACGTTGGTGGTGCCGAGGTCGATGCCCAATTTAGGGGAAAACGATGCCATTGCTACCAGTATAACGCTATTCGCGTTTGCCTGCCAAAATTGGTGCCCTTTGCCTGGAAAGTAGGTTTACATCTCGCCGCGCACCAGTGATATACTGTCCCTACTATGTCAGAAGGCGAAATGAATTTCATTGTTGAGGGTGGCCACCAGCTTTCCGGTAGCATCCTCACTAATCGATCAAAGAATGGTGCTGTTGCACTTCTCGCTGCTTCTCTCCTCACGAAAGGCACCACAACGCTAAAGAATGTGCCGAAGATTGAAGAGGTGCATCGTTTGGTAGAAGTGCTTGAATCTATTGGAGTACGCGCAACGTGGGACGATCACGATCTTACACTTGTACAACCCGATGAAGTAGATTTGGACGCGATTGATCGTGTTGCTGCAACACGCACGCGCAGCATTCTCATGTTCATCGGTCCGCTCCTTCATCATTTTAAATCGTTCTCACTTCCACAGTCAGGCGGTTGTACGCTCGGTCTTCGCAGCGTCCGTCCGCACCTTTGGGCTCTTGAAAGCTTCGGCGTAACTATAGAAGCTGAAACAGATAGTTTTGCGATTAGTCATACAGAACTCAAGCCAGCAAATGTCGTGCTGTATGAATCAAGTGACACGGCTACTATCAATGCACTCTTTGCCGCAGCTCGAACACCTGGCGTAAGTGTTATTAAGTACGCTTCGGCGAACTATCAGGTACAGGAAGTCTGTGGATACTTGCGCCTACTCGGCGTTGGCGTGGATGGTATTGGCACGACGACACTCACTATCACCGGTCAGCCAGAGATAACGACAGACGTAACCTATACCGTTGCAGAAGATCCCACAGACGCCATGTTCTTCATTGCTGCAGCTGCAACTACGGGTTCTGCACTTACCGTTGAGCGTGCTCCAATCGACTTCCTTGAAGTAGAGCTCGCTGTGCTTGAGAAGATGGGTTTGAAGTTTACTCTCCACCCACAAGGACTATCTGAGAATGGGATTACCCGACTCGCCGATATTCATATTGAAAAATCTACGCTCACTGCATTCCCTGAGAAGATTCATGCGCGTCCGTATCCAGGACTAAATATTGATAACCTTCCTTTCTTTGCCGTCATCGCAACACGAGCAGAAGGTACTACGCTTATTCATGACTGGGTATATGAAAAGCGTGCCATTTACTATACAGAGCTCGATCGTCTCGGTGCTGACACACAGCTCATGGATCCACATCGCATCCAGATAATTGGTCCAACGCATCTACGTGGTGCTCAAATTGTGTGTCCTCCAGCACTTCGCCCAGCAACTATTCTTCTTATTGGCATGCTCGCAGCTGAAGGTAAATCAATACTACGCAATGTATACAGCATCAACCGTGGCTACGAAGACCTTTCTTCACGCCTCCATGCAATCGGTGCTCATATCACCATGTCAGAGTCCTAGATCGGAAGCAGTGAGCGCACCTTCTCGAAGGATTTCAATTTCCTCTCCAATAACACGAACGACGGTTGATCCAACTCCGCCTACTCGCGGTCCAGCGTCTATGACTAAATCAATCATGTTTGCAGACGCACCAAATTGAGTGAGAATCTCAGGAATGCTAGAAAGCGTGGATTTGCCAGAGACATTTGCACTCGTGGCTGTATACGGTGCGTTGAATGCGCCACCTAATTCAAGAGTGAAAGGGTCATTAGGCACACGAATACCGATAGTTCCGTCTGCTGCCAGGTAGAGCAAATCTTTGTTCTTTATTGGCAGAACGAGTGTTAAAGGTCCCGGCAAATGTTTTTCTATTAGTCGACGAGCTTTGTCTGACACGTCCGCATAATTCCCTATTTCTGACGCGCTGGGAAGAATGACTGAAATAGCTTTTCCAACGTCACGACCCTTTAAGGCAATGAGTCGCGCGACAGCAGCGGCATCTCGAACATCAACAGCAAGTCCATAGAGTGTATCCGTTGGAAAAAGTACAATGCCACCACGAGAAAGCACATCAGCTGCCTCTTGCGCAGCGGCAGACACGCCTATTTCGCTAGTCTCTAAAACTTCCATGCTGATTGG
>JBDSUM010000007.1:0-90086 GCA_039927695.1 Minisyncoccota bacterium | reverse complement strand
TAGGTATCGAACGTATTGGTATCTTTAGCTTCTCGCTCGCGTATCGCTTCTTCACCATGTCCGAAGTAATGGCCGACTTCGTGCCAGAGGGTTTCGCGAATGATAGTGCGGATAGCATCACTTGGTGACTGATCAAGTGCTATTGATTCATCTTCTATGGGAAATCGAAAGATGGTTATGGTATCAGGTAGTGTTTCGCCGACGCCATACCCTTCCCCTCGCTGCGTGAGTGGAATACCACGGTACAAACCAAGGAGTGTCTGCCCATCTTCGAGACCTTCTTCTGCAAGGAGCTCTGCACTTGGTTCGTCTTCAATAAGAAGCGCGACGTTGTCGATACGCTCCTTAAAGTGCTGTGGTATGAGCGCCCATTCTTCTACGGCAATTCCTTCAAATTCTTTTTGGTCCATATAGTTATATTAGCTACTTCGCTTCCCGTGCATAATCATTTCCACAGCATCGTCCATTGAGCCTGCTTCGGTTATGTGTCCGCCATTGATAAAGAAGATGTCATCGGCTGAAGAGATGGTATTTAGCCTGTGCGCAATAATAACCTTTGTCGTAGTTTTTGGAAGCTGTTCAAGAATCTCTTCGAGAAGCTGCTCGGTTACGGTATCGATGTTTGCCGTGGCTTCGTCGAGGATTAGGAGATCTGGCGCGCGGAGTACTGCGCGCATGAACGCAATCAACTGCTTCTGCCCGAGCGACAACGTATCACCCGATGCACTCGTTACGGTCTCAAGACCATCAGTGAAGCGCTCCATGAGGCGATCAAAGTTTGCAGCAGACAATCTACGGACGAGTTCTGCATTCGTGAGAGCCATGAGTTCTGTATTTCCATACACAAGGTTATCGCGCACGGTACCACTAAAGAGAAACGGTTCCTGCAAGATGAATCCTATTTTCTGTGATCGTTCTGTGTCGGTATAGGTACGAATATCGCGACCTTCCAAGTACACAGTTCCCTTTGTGGGGTCATATAAGCGAGCCATGAGCGAAGCAGTGGTTGTCTTTCCTCCCCCTGTTGGTCCCACAAGGGCGTACGTCTTCCCTGCTTCGAGGGTAAGGTTCACGTCAGCTAGAACCTGCTTACCATTTGGATATGAGAATGAAACGTCTTCAAAACTAAGACGGCCTTTTGTATCAAACGTCGTCACTCCCTCTGTTGGAAGTGTGTGGAGGTTTGATTCAAGTTCAAGTACTTCGCCAATACGATCGAGAGACGCAAGTGCCAACTGAAGGCTTGACCACACGCTCGCAAGCTGTCGCAACGGGTTATAGAAGTTAGTTACGTACAACAAGTACCCTACCAAAAGTCCGATGGTCAGTTGTCCTTGCGAGATAAGTACAATGCCGTACCCAAGCACGATTAGCTGTGCGAGGTTTGCGGCAAAGGTATAGAGCGGAGTAAATATGTTTGACGCGATACCAGCACCAACAGAAGCGTTGTAGTTTCTTTCGTTTGCCTCATTGAACTTCTCACGGAAATAGTCGAGACGGTTAAACGCTACGATTACTTTGAAGTTTGAAAGACTCTCTTGAATCTCTCCACTCATTGAACCAAGACTTTGGAGACCCGCGCGACTTTTTCGTTTCACCCACGAACTTGAGAACCGGGTAATAACTAAGATTCCAAGTGCCGGAAGAAGTGCGGCCAGGCCAAGGCGCACGTGCAGAACCACAAGGAGGATACCCGCACCAACGATGATAAAGAAGTTCCCAAAGAACTGCATGAGTGCCTGCGAGAAGAATTGATTGAGCTTATCGGTATCGTTGTTCACGCGCGAGATAAGATCACCCGCTTTGTTTTGGTTAAAGAATGCAATCGGCAAACTTGAGAGCTTCGTGAAAAGCTCATTACGAAGTGAGAAAAGCACGCCGCGACCAACCGTACCCATGCGTATGGTCTGTATGTACTGCGCAACTAAGCCAATAAGATATACAACGAGTAACAATGCGCTGTATCTGAGCACGAGACCGAAGTCATGCGTCGCAAGTGCCGTATCAATAACGCGCGCAATGATGACCGGTGAAATAAGATTTGCGGCAGAACTAATAAGCACAGCAACGATCGCAAAAGCTAAGTTAGCTTTTTCTACCGCCAAAAGTGGACGCAAGCTTGCCCACGCAAGGCCAAGAGTACTTTCCTCGGACTTACTATCCTTCGTATTCTTGCCAGCTCCTGTTTGTTCGCCTGTGTTAAGTGTGTAGTCCATAAATGTTATGTAGTCTCAAAAACTTCGGTGCTCTTCTGTGAATCAAATATCTGCACGTATTCAGGGCTCGTGCGCATAAGTTCGTCGTGCGTGCCACGCCCAAGCAGTTCACCTTCCATAAGAAGCAGTACTTGATCGTACTTCTCTACGGGTGCGATTTTCTGTGTGATGGATATCAGCGTTATATCTGGGTAGTTTTTCAACACATTGCCGAGAATCTTTTCTTCTGTTGCTGCGTCAACGCGCGCCGTGAAGTCATCGAGCAAGAGAATCTTTGGATTAAGAGCGAGGGCGCGCGCAAGCATTACACGTTGCTTTTGCCCACCAGAAAGTGAGGTGCCACGTTCAGAAACAATGGTGTCGAGTCCTTCTGGTAGCTGGCCAATAAAGTCGTGAAGCTCTGCAGTGTCGATTGCCTTTGCAAGGTCTTCGTCTGCAACACGATTACTAAAAGCAATGTTTTCACGGAGCGACAGGTTAAAGAGTATGCTGTCTTGGAAAACAAATCCTATCTGCGCGTGCAAATCATGCTTTGCATATTCCGCTATGGGGTACCCGTCGTATTCCACTATTCCAGACGTTGGCACCAGGAGACCAGTCATGAGGTAGAGGAGCTGTGACTTCCCAGCGGCAGTCGGTCCAATGATAGCGTTCTTTGTTCCTGCTTTAATTTCAAACGATACATCTTTCAGCACGTGATTTTCCTTATATGTGAGTGATAAATCTTTGACCGTGATCTCACCGGTAAGCTCCTTTGTGAGAGTGCCAGTGTCTGGGCGGATGGTTGCTGTTAATACTTCGGAAATACGTCCATAGGATGCCTGCGCCTGTGCAATAGCATTGCTCATGAAACCAATAATGATGATTGGGAAAATAAGAATACCGAGGTAACTGTTGAATGCGGCAAATTGTCCGAGTGTCATGGAACCATGGATAACAAAGCTACCGCCGAGCAAAAGAATCGTAAGTGTCGCAAGATTCGTTAGAAATGTAATTGCAGGAATCATCGATGCAAAGAGTTTCAAGATTTGCATACTTACCCCTCGCGCTCCTTCATTTGCGTCAATAAACTTTTCGTATTCACGCTGCTGCGAATTCAGTAATCGCACGAGCGCAGCACCAAGAATACTTTCATTGATTACTTTATTCAGGCGATCAAGCATTTCTTGAACTTGTCTAAATAGCTTACGCACGCGACCAAGCACTATGTAAAAGGTTCCTGCGATGAATGGCAGTATAAGCAGCACAGCAAGCGCAAGTCTCCAGTTAAGCCAAAGCAACAATGCAGACGCTCCAATAATGAGGAATACGGAAGAAATGATCGACGCTATTGCCTGCGACACAAAGGTCTTCACTGCATCCACGTCAGACGTAAGGTTTGTGAGAAGTTTCGAAGGAGTAAGCGTTTCAATAGCTGCATACTCCTGAAGAGATATTGCTACCGCGACCTTCCGACGAAGGTCGCGTGCAACCATCTCAGACGCATACGTCTGCACAATTCCCTGGAGCGCATTCATGGCAAAAATACCTACGGCAATAACGCCAAACCATATGAGTGTAGGAGTAAGTTGAAAGGTACCCGCTCGATATGAGTCGATTGCATGGGCAAATATTTGTGGCACCACCAAGTTCAGCGCGCTCCCAATGATCGTAAGCACCACCAGCAAAATAACCAACCCTGTGTAGGGGCGGAGCAACGCAAGCAAGCTTGGTGATGGCTCAGATGATTTTGCAGGTCTTGGCATAACGCTTTGAAAATGGGGCTTTAATTTCTAGAATATAAACATAGTAATCATGAAGGATTCATGTGTTCCCTCTTATTTCACTACCTTAATATGAGGGTAAGGGATTGATATTCCTGCAGCATCCAACGCCCTCTTCGTAGTTTCAACAGTCTTAAAGAACGTGCGACGTTCAATAGATGCGTCCTTTATCCAAACACGTACTAGCAAGTTAACACCTGAGTCACTGAGTGAATTTACAACAACATCGGGAGCAGGGCTTTGTACGACTCCTTCAATGCCTGACACCTGCGAAAGAATTGCTTCTCTGGCTGCATCGATCGATGCATCATATCCAATACTCACAGGCACAATAATTCGCGTGTCGCCGTTGGTCGTGTGGTCAACAAGAATATCATTAATGATCTTTTGGTTTGGAATAACGACGTACGTATTATCTTGCGTTCGAATACGCGTACTACGCATAGTAATGCGTTCGATACGACCATAGTAATCGCCAAGCGTAATATGGTCACCAACACGAAACGGCTTATCAAAGAAAATAAGGAATCCAGCGATAATATTCGACAAAGAGTCTTGTGCTGCAAAACCAATAGCGAGACCAGCGATGCCGAGACCAGCAAGAGGTGCCGTGATGTTTATACCAAGCTGATTTGCGGCAAGAATTATTGTCGTGACGACTGCAATCGTCTTATACACGTTATCGACGAGTATACGCGCAAAAGCATCCTGTACCCTGCTCTTGAGCAGGATCTTCCGTATGAGCGTGGCAGTGAGGTAGTACCCCACGATGCCAGCCATAACGATGAGTGAGGCTTTAGCGATGCCCGAAGCATGGGCAATAAACCGTACACGGAAGAATTCTGTCGTGTGGTTGATAAGATAGGTAACGTCTTCAGTCATATAGTAGGCAGTATTTTGAGTATACCACCGGCTCCAGAATAGAGCCTCTTACGAAAGGTCGAGTCTGCGTGCCGGCGAAAGAATAGCCCGAGGATCACTCTTCCAGATGTCAGAAACGTCTGCGTACAGTTCGAGCTCGTTTCCATCGGGGTCGAGGATATACAAAGAATGAGTAACGCCGTGATCAGTTGTACCAATGATTCTTACGCCCGCCTTCGTGAGTTCTTTAAACGCTTGCTTGGCCTCTTCTGTACTGTCACCAATCTTAAAACCAATATGATAGAGACCTGGTTCAGGTGCGTACTGCGGCTTCGACCTTCCCCCTACTTCGATCATGAGCAGCTCATGATGAGTACGTCCTGACGAAAAAATTGCCATGCCAGGCTCGCGCGCAATCTCAGGAAAGCCTAAGGTGTCACGATAGAAGTTGGCCATCTTCATGACATCGGTAACATAAAGAACTACGTGTCCTAATTCTTTAATATGCATAGGCTATTTAATAGCAATCTTGTATATACCAAGACCCATATAGATGAGACAGAATAGGAAGTATAGGAAAAACAAAACCTGGAAAGTCATCTCGAAGTTATGCACTATGAAATAATTCGTCGCAATAAGTGCGAAGAGTGAGAGCGCAATGGCGATAAGACTCAATACCAGCGTAACTGCAAGCCATCTAAGTATTGATCGCTTAGTAGTGATGAGTGTCTGAAATAGATCACGATTCTCTCTTGTCAGATGCGGTGTCTTCATCTTCTGTTCTCTTTCTGCATCGCTATAGAGCCCGAGCAATTTATTCGTATGATATAAAACCGTTGCATCATCCATCTCCAACGCTTCTTCATACGTAATAGAATCGTAGTCGTCAGTGTTACTCGACGCATGAGAAATAGCGTTTACAAACTGCTTTCGCATTGTTTCCAAGATATCTCCAAAGTCCTGGATCTTGTACACGACGAACACCGCAAATAATCCCACAAGCCCTGCCATTACCTGTGCGGCCGTACTAAAGGTGTAGAACCAGATGCTTGCTTCCATATACCTAGAGTATAGCGCGTTAAAACAACTCTATCGGATACACGTCCGTAGCCGGTTCCTCGTACGGGTGGTTATCACGTATTGCCTTAAGTACGGCCTGAAGATTGTCTGCGCTACACACAGTCTCAATGCGATCTTCATGTATTTCTTGAATCCTTCCGATTTCACCTATGGCTGGGTTCGCACCTTCTTCTGGTTTTGAGCGTCCGATACCTTTTATGGTAAACGTGCAGTTAGAATAATTTCCTATCTTCCCTGCTCCTGCACTGGCCATTACTTCGCGAAGCTTCTCGGCGTTTTCTTCTGGAACGTATACAACTATTTTGTATTTCTTTTCCATGTGTATTCGCAGTGATTAACCCTATGCGTTCGAAATTGAATTAATGAATGCATCAGTCATGCTTGTGTCTGCAGAGACGTTCTTAATAAAGAACGTGTAATTACCGTCAGCTTTCTTAAGTGTGAAGAGTTGGTAGAGAGCAAACTGATCACTAGGGTGGCTATAGGTGCGCACGCTTACCGTCTGGCCATCTACCGTGCGTGTTGAAGTGGTGTATTTGAGATCGTCAGAAAGTCCAATTGCTTCATCTTTGCTAATGAATACTACCGACTTACTGCCAGATAACTGGATCTGATGAAGTTTACCCGAACTATCAGGGATGGTGTTCACGCTCCAATCGTGACGAACAGTAAAGACAATTGACCATGCTGGATTACTGTACGTTGCATTGGTTGTTGCAGGGATAGCTGTGACACCTACTGCTGGCTTCGATATTCCTACACCCGGCTTTGATGCAGATGTAGACATGCTTGTTGAAGCGAGACCTGTCGTAAGAGTTGCAGAATCTGACGCGGGCAATGCTGCAGGCTTCTTACTGTATGTAATAAAAATCCCAGCAATTATAAGTAGACCAATGGTGACAAAAATCCCGCCCCACTTTTTGAAGAATTCTGATGTGTTCGTATTCATGCCGCTAGTATACGCTATATACTGTTGATATGAATAGATACAAGAATCGAGCTGGTGTAATTGCTGGTGCAGCTCTAGCCAGCCTATATTCTATGTATTATGCGCTTACTTCAACTGAGTGGCATTTCATCGACAACGTAGACCTCATCTTCCACGAGGCTGGTCATACTATTTTTATATTCTTTGGTGAATTCGTAGATATTGCTATGGGTTCAGGCTTTCAGATTCTCCTGCCCTTTTCTATCGCACTCTATTTCTTTTACCAACGTCAACGAATATCTGCAGCCATATGCCTCATGTGGACGGGCATGAACCTCATAAACGTATCGGTGTATGCCGGTGACTCTATCGTTATGCAACTTCCCCTACTTGGCGGTGATGGCGTTATGCATGACTGGAACTATTTGCTTACCACGCTCAACATACTCCACTACACTCCCCAAGTGGCAGGAACGCTGTATGCGCTGGGCGTATTGGCTATTGGGGTCGGTATCGCTCTTTCCTTCACTTTCGCCACAAGTGAATAGCTAGAATTAGTCCCGTTCCTTACATTTCTTTCTTTCCAACTATCAAGTGAAGATGGAAATGACTTGGGATCGATTTATTACGGTGTGTTGGTTCTAGAATCCAGTTATATTCGCTTATAGAATTGTTCTTTATTTCTGTAAGCTCACGTACCTCGTCTTCTGTTAACTCATCCTCAGTTACATGTCGCAAAGGCATAAGCAGGTCATGTCTTTCCGCGATGCGGTCATACGGAAAAGAGTTTTCTGCAATCTTCCAATAGGTAAAGTTTTTAGTTGCTGGTGCCTTTTCACAAAGCGCACAAGGAGCATCTGGGTCTAGACTGGCTCTGTATGCACGGTACGCAATTTCTGCCTCATTGGTACGAAGTGTTGGATAAGGAAACATAGTTATTACGAAATAAGATTATCAATAAGTATACGAGTATCTTCAGGGCTCTTAAACATAAAAGACTGTATCCCGAGGCTTTCGGCAGCATCAAGATTCTTTTGCTGATCATCGAAGTATATACAATCGCTCGGCTCAAGAGAAAAGTCTGACAATACTAGTTTCCATGCTTCTACATTTGGTTTAACTAAACCTGTCTCCCATGAGAAATAGGCTTTATCTATGGCATCTTGCATCCACGGGTAGTGACCGTAGTATTCGGCACGCTCCTTAAAGTTATTTGAGAGTGTTATGACTTGTATTCCCTTCTGCTTTAACTCTTGTGCGAGAGTAATCATTTCCTGAGAAGGTCTTTCGGCTTCAAACCAGTACTTCCAGAAGTCTTCTTCTGTCATTTCTATCTCCCACTCCTTTAATACAGGCTCCCAGTAGGTGAATGCTGATTGAGCGCCAGGTCTTCGTACGAGATCCATTATCTCGCTAAGTTTTGGCATGAACGTTTTAGAAGGAATATTGAAGTCTCGTTCGAAGCGTTCACTCAATTTCTCGCTATGTATAAAGACTCCGTTAAGGTCGAAGATGACGGCTTTGATCATAACAAATTAGAATCTATGTAATTTGTTATTCACATCAATCTCAACTGCCTCAACATTTGCAATACCTTCTTTACCGGTATCTTGCTCAAGGGCGTGACCCATGTAATTTTCGTGCCCAAAAGCAAGGACATTTACGCGCTTTTCACCCGTTGCCTTTGCTCGAGCAAATTCAGCTAATTTACTGAGATTCTTAAATTGTGTCTCGTGGAGACTTTCGGGAGTTTCCATATCGGGAATAAACTTTTGAACATCTACGGCGTGTGCGTGAAAATTTGCTCCCCATGTGCCGCGTTCGTCTGAAAGCACTATAGCTCGCGCTTTCTCAAAATCTTTTTTGGTCTTTTCGCTTACACCGTCAAAGTTAATAGGTGGAGTATGAGCGGGAGTATTGAAGATTGCGCCATGCACTTGATTCTCCATATGGAGTGACAAATTCTCCAGACTTCGCACTTTGCCCTCACCGATTTTATTTGCGACATTCGTTCCAGTCTTTTCATGTTCTATCACTTCTATTCCGGCCGCCTGGGCTACTTCAATATAGATATGTGCCGTTTCTAGGGCACGCATCTGATTGCTCGATACTACATAAAGAACGTCCTTTTCTGGGTCAAGCTTGCTGATAAACTCTGCTGCCGCCTTTTGGGCCATCTCAATACCTGCTTCTGGCAGGTCGGGTAGCTGTTCCTCAATGTTCATTTGAGATTCAGGAAATTCTGAATCCAATTTGTCGGCGTAATTACCGTAGGTAGCTTTTGAGTGACGAATAAAGAAAATCCTCACTTCTGGCTTTTCCCTTCCTTCACTCATTTGTGGTGGTTTGTTGATATTCATAGAGCGCTAATTACTTGAACGCTTCAAGATAGTAATGGTTCCGTTGTCTGCATCAACTTCTACGAGATCTCCGTCTTTCAAGCGTCGAGTAGCTGCTCCGGCTTGGATAACACAGGGAATACCAAGTTCACGACTAACAATTGCTGCATGCGATAGCATGCCTCCTTGATCTGCAACTATGGCTGATGCCTTTCGACACAACATCATAAGGTCAGGGCTCGTACTCTCAGCCACGAGAATATCTCCCACCTCCATTTTCGCATTGAGTTTAGCAATCAAAGTATGGTCATTGAGCATCGGGGCAATAATGACCTTTCCAGTAACCTTACCTTTATTAGCAATGACACCCTTTATTACGTTGTCACTTGATACTTCAGTAAAAAGTGAATACAAGTCTTTAGTTTCTTTAAAATCTAAAATCTCCGTTACCGTATCGGTAACGTTCATACCGTAATACGCTCTCCTGTTTGCAATAAGTTCTTCTTCTGGTCGCCATCCGTCAAAGAGTGAGGTAAGTTCGTCAAGGAAAAGAAACTTTGCATCATCATTCGCAAGAAACATATTCGACAATCCGAGAAGAATATTTGGAATAGGCCCACCTTCAAACCAATATGCATTCAGGATTTCACGGCCTGTAAACTTAAACTGTCCAAAATCTTCAAGCCGTTTAATTACCTCTTCGTTGCCTTCATTTTTTGCCTTTTCATACGCAGTATCGACAAAAGGAAACTCCGTAAATCCGTAGAAATACCAGAGTTTTCCTAGAAAATCAGTAGCTTCTATAAATTCTTCTTTTGAAAGTGTCTGAGGAATTGCACTCCATTTTGGTACAAATCTAGTTAAAGCTTCTTCAGCATATGCTTTAAAATCTGAGAGGAATTCTCCGTATTTCTCTGAATTGAAGAAAAGTTCCACACCTTCCTCAGCGCAGCGATATTCCTTATCCTTGCGTAGAAATACATGAAATTCCAACCCTTTATTGAGTGAAAGTAAATCAGCAGCAGCAAGCGGACTTCTTTTCATCAAGAAATCACAGTGTAAGCAGGTAATTTCACATTCAGCCGTAAAGAACTTCTTGTAATCTTGTGGTTCTTTGTTCATATCTTATACATTCGTGGATTCTAAAATAGTAACAGTTCCTTTATTCGCATCAACTTCTATAGTATCTCCTGTCTTAATGAGTTCAGTCGCATATCCCGTTCCCACAATGCATGGAATATTGAGCTCACGAGCCACGATCGCAGCATGAGACATCATGCCTCCCTGATTCGTTACAATCGCACCTGCCTTTTTACAAGCCAATATTATCTCCGGAGCAGTAGTATCAGCTACAAGTATTTCTCCTGGTATCATTTTCTCTATTTCTGAATGTATTGAATGGATATCTCCTATAGAGAATCTAAAAATTCGAGCACTACCCTTATACATGCCCTTGTTTGCAATCTGACCACGTAATATATTCGTACTTTCTATGACATCCAAAAAAGCTTGAATCTTGTTTGAGGCAGTAACACCAATACTGATAGCAGTGTGATCTTTTTTGCCTTGCATAAAATATATATCTCTTGAGATAAGAAGATCTTCAGACACCGTCTTACCATCCATAAGAAGTAGAATTTCCTCAAGTGAATATTTTTTAAGAGTTTGGAGACTTAAACCATATTGATTTCCAATCTTTTCTAGCAGCTGGTCTAAGAAACATCCTGGTGCTAAAGCAATTTCGTTGAGATACTCTCTACCTTTCAGTTTGAGGCTGTCGAATGATTTAAAGTGGATCTGTACAGCAGGGTACTTTTCCTGTTGTTCATACGCACGATCAGTATAGAAAAATTCAGTTTGAGAATAATAATTGTAATGAGCTAGTGCTTTATTGAAGAGATCCGCAACGTCTTCTTTTGCAAGACGAGCCATCTTAAGAACTGTGGTAAATTGTTCAACGAGTTCTTCAAAGCCTTTCAAAAGCCCATTCGTGAGTTCTGTATAGCGTTCTGCGGTTGAATAAATTTGCACGCCTTCTGCGAGTGTCTTTTCTTTTTGATCTAATGGTAGGTAACTTTGCCATAGCTTTCCATCATGTAAGCAAACTACTTCGTGTTGGTTGTAGATAGCCATGAAATACGTGGATAGGAAATATGAAAATTCTCCTTGCCATTGAAAAAGTTTTTGATAGTTGCTAGCTTTTAAGCTTTTGGAGTTCTCCAGGATTCGAACAATTCCTGCATTCGCATCCACCTCGACCACGTCGCCATCCCTAAGTAGTTGTGTGGCTATCTTTGTACCGATAATACAGGGCTTTCCAAACTCGCGTGACATGATCGCCGCATGTGACAAGAGACCGCCTTCGTCTGTAATGATTGCTGCTGAGCGGCGCATTGCAGGAACGTAGTCAGGATTAGTCATTGGACACACGAGAATCTCTCCTTCTTGAAGAAGATGTGCCTGAGAGGGTGTCGTAGCAATTCTGACTATTCCCCGCGCAAATCCTTTACATGCTCGCTGGCCAGTAAATTCTGTGATTGTATGATCAACTTTATTTAATTCGTCATCAATCCATGTGCTTAGTTCGTGCGCTTTCTTTCCGAAGGTAGTGTATTGAACTCCATCTTTCATCATAAGAACGAAACCTTCTCGGCGCTCATCGATGACTGCTGTTGGAATTAATTTATCCTCTTCAAGAGCAGTGGCAATTTCATTTGAGAGGAGGTATTTGGTATCCTCAAATACAACACCTATGCGCTTTGCAACGAACTGTATGAATGGCAGGTAGCGGGCTGAAGCCATATACGCTTCTTCGACTCCTGCGGTGAGAACGTAGCCAAGTTCCCGCGAGTCCTCAATCCATGGCTGTATCTCAGCATCATCTTTAAGTATCTTGAGAATTTGTTCTGCACGTTCTTGATTCTTCAATGTCGCTTCCTTTTGAAGCGTGTAGTTGTCTTTGAATGATTCTTTTACATTCTGAGTGACTCGCTCAACGAGCTGTTCATATGACATAGGGAGTATTGGCGAGAGGATGAACGTAGTCAGGTAGTCATACTTTTTGAGGTATTCAGTAGCACGTTCCTTAAACACTGGATCAGTTGCAAAGTCAGGGTTCTTTTCTGCAATGGTCACGAGCCCAAGCATCTCATCTTGTTCTAGTTGGAAATTTGTCTTCTTTATTGGAAATACTATCGCCAAGAGCGCTTCGTCTACATCACAAATTTTCTCGATCTCAGCTCGATGTTTTTCTAGACCCACCTTAACGAAGTCAGTAAGCATGTTCTCTTTCGAAACATACCAAGGGTAGTAGAACCAAGGAATTACCTTGAGGAAATCACGATCCATGTCTCTCCATAGTCGCGCGAGTTCTTTATTAGAAATTGATTCATTAAGCTTTACAGTAATTTCATCCGCGACAGCATTGAAGCTCATAGGAACCTCTATTGAGCCTCGTAAGAACTCCTTACGCTTTGAGCGATCAAGCATATCTTCGCGCACCTTGTTTAAAACAATATCTCGTTGACAGGGATTATGATTAAGCTTATCTGAATCAGTAAAAAGATAATCGTAAAATTCTTCCTTCCCTGTCATCTCTTGAATCATTCCGACTAGAGCGCGGCTAAAGAGATCACACAAGAAGACTGGCTGCTCTCCGCGCTGCTGGGCTTCAAATTCCCAATCGGAAATAACAATATCTTCTTTGCTGAGCTGTCTTACTGCTGAGGTAAGAATTCGTACTATTCCATTATCAGCATCTACTTCAACCTCCATACCGTCGCTCAAAATCTGAGTCGCAAATTTAGTGCCAATGATACAAGGTTTCTTCATTTCTCGAGCAACTATAGCGGCGTGACAGGTTATACCTCCTTCATCTGTTACGAATGCCGATGCCTTTTCGAGCGCAGGAAAGAAATCAGGGGTGGTCATTGCCGCGACAAGAATCTCACCTTCTAGCACTTCTGAGATTTGATCTCGACTAGTTAGAACTCTAACCTTGCCACGAACAATACCTTTATATGCGCTTTGGCCAACTAACTCATTCATGTTTCCTGCTGATGCTGCAGTTTCAAAAACAAAACGCTTTTCCTTGAGAGTCTTTGGCAATTCTGAAATAAGACCAAAATGAGTGTTCGTCATGAACCAGCCTTGCAAACGATCTTCAAGAATTGATTCTGCTGGAAAAATATCAGCAAATACCTCCTCAGGAGTTATTACTGAAAAGTACTTCGAAAGTTCAGGGTGATTCTGGTTCATATACGCATGAAACATCTGATCACCACTGTCTGAGTACTCTTGAGTATCAGCACGAAGAGCGTAAGCCTCATCTTTGATCTCTTGTGGTATTTCCTCAATTTCAGCAATTTGCATCATAAAAGCCATTGGTTCCCACCAATTAACCCAATGGTCATAAAACTGTGAGAGCTCATCTCGCGTAAGTACTTCTTTCTTTTCTATAAACTGCATAATCTGCTGCCACTCATTCTTGAAGTACGCGGCAAGATTTGGGAACCATTCTTTATCTGTAAGAATTTTATTCGCAATCGCATTGTCATAACGACTGAATTCAGTCTCTGCATACCACACATCCATTACTTCCTGACCCTGTAGTCGTACAAATAGAACATCTTCAATATTTATTCCTATCCATCTACTACCTTTCTCTGTATTACTAGTGCGCCAAACATATGAGTAAAAGAGAGAATGATCTCTCGAGAAGCACTTTATGAGAACAGTATCTTTTGATTGCGATAGGATACGAATAATTCCAGCATCAGCGTCCACCTCGACCGTGTCACCATTCTTCAGCACCTTACTCGCGAACTGCGTACCAACAATACTTGGTATGTTGAGCTCACGACTTACGATTGCGGTGTGTGAAAGAAGACCGCCGACGTCTACTACCATAGCGGCAGATTTGCGGATGGCATCCATATGCTCAGGCGCAGTGGTCGGAGCGACAAGGATCTGCCCTTCTTTCATTAAGCTCATCTGCTTTTTCAATTCCTCAAAATCTCCGTAGTTGGTATCAAGAGCAAAGACTTCACCTTGTATAACCTTGCCTGTGGAGTGTGCGGTAACACCTTTCAAGGTATCAGTAGCGATAATCACTTCCGTACCAAATTGTTCAATGCGTCTTACAGCTTCTTCTCCTTCCATAAACTCAAGGTCGCCTTCCTCTGCAACCTTATGGAAGATAATTCCACGCTTACGGCCATCAAGTTTTTCTTTAGAGAGTGGACCTGTACTGTAAAGGCTCAAGAGGTCTGTACTCAAATACCACTGCAAATCATCAACAGGAACTCCAAACTGTGCTGAAAGCTTGTCCAGTAGGAGTGTGAACAAGCTGCCTGTTTCAAAAAGAATCTTATTGTATTCTTCTCGCAATTGATTCTTGTGAGCTTCAACCAGATCTAGATTCTGTTTAACGACAGGATTATCGCTCAAGAATTCATAGGCTGCATCAGTATAGGCAAAGTCGAATTTACCATAGAGCTTATTCATTCGTACGAACACAGCAAAGAGCGTTTGAATATCAGTTTCTGAAATAGGTGCGTCACTCTTGAACTTCTCAAAGAAAACCGACGTACTCTCAAACTCCTTCTCGAGTGCGCTGATGGTGTCTTGTGTGGCGTTAGGATCAGCAAAGAATACTTTTCCAATTTCACTCATCTCTGCGATGTGCTTGCGTGAGTAATATTGCTTATATGTTTCGTCTTGGTAGGAGATCACTGATTCTAGCGGGACGTATCCTGCACCGACGATTTCGGTGAGTAATGTACGCAAGCCCTTCCCTTCGAATGTTAGGATGTAGTCTTTGTGACTAAGCCAAGTGCTGTCGCTCTTTAAAATACGTATTACGCCGTTATTTGCATCCACTTCTACCTCGTCACCATCTTTCAAAATATGAGTGGCAATCTTTGTGCCAATTACACAGGGTTTATTTAGCTCACGAGATACGATAGCCGCATGTGAGGTGATACCACCTTCATCTGTAACAATTGCTGAAGCAAGCTTCATAAGTGGCACGAATTCTGGACGAGTCATTCCTGTTACAAGAATCTCCCCTTCCTTGAGCTTCCCGAACTCAGATTGAGTTGTAATTACCTTTACTATTCCTCGCACAACACCTCGGCATGCTGACTCACCTTTAATCAAGTTCTGATCTTCTAATTTATTCTGATTAAGATAGTGAGTATCGAGTTCAATGAGATCGTTATCCTGGAAACTATCGTCTTCTACGTAGCGATCCTTACCGTAGTAAATAAGTGCCATCTTTTTCTTACGGCCTTTAATACTCTCGACCAGCGAAAGTACGTGTTCTTTACCTTTCAAGGTATCAAGAACAAATGAGTCAGGAACAAGAGTTGAATCAATATCCCACACCTTATATAGATCACTTGTGAGATTAAAGAGAAGCACGTCACATTTATTCATCAATGCCTTACGTTGATCACGTAGCGCTGAAGCCCAATCAATAAAGGCAAGTATGACCTGTTCTTTCGGACTAAGTTTTAGTCTAGCTTCTTGTTTTAGCAGAGTATTTTTCTGAATCTTCTCTTTAGCGTTAGAAACTTCTTTTGATAGCTCTTCGATGTTATAGGCATTCACTATCTTTTCTACTTCGTGGACTGAAGGCACTGAGGTGTAGTTAGCGAAAACATATTGCAACAGGCTTTGTTCTTTATTCGCTATAGCATCCAAAATATCTTCTTTGTTCTTCAGATCAAATGATGAGAAATCTTGTAACTCGGAGGTTTCCCATATATTCTGCAATTGCATATGAAGATCCCTTTCCTGGAGTACGTCCTCAACATTTGAACGATCAAACATATCGAGGAAAAGCGTTAGGGAAACCATCTCTCGAAGTAATTCGTCAGCTTCTGCTAAACGGCTCAAGAGACTCTTTTCGTCTGTCTTTGGATCGTTAAAATAAGCTAAATACGACTTATTTATGCGTCTCTCAATGGCAACGAATCGCTGCGTCCATTCATTCAAATCAAGTTTGCCATCGAGATACCGGCCAAGCATCATTTTGGCGACTGCATGGTATTTGGTGAGATTTAAATAGACTTTTGATGACGCTCCATTCTTGTAATAAAAGAATGGATAAATATCTTTGAGCGAATCATCTTGGTCATAGTAGTTAAGCCAATCGATAACAATAAACGCAGGAATAAAATCAGCTTCTATGAGGGTAAGTTTGTCGTTCTTGACTTCCTTCAAGAAAGTTCTAACTATGGAATCCTTTACTGGTACATTATTTGAAAGCGTCGTAATCGGACGGCTCTGTACGATGTACAGTTCACCATTCTCCATTGCCCACTCGGTGTCTACGGGAAAGCCATAGTGGTTCTCAATGGTAATAAGAATTTCTGCCAGTGAAAGGATTTGTTGATCTGTTAATACTTGTGAACTACCCTTTTCCTTTGAAATTTCTTTCCATTCGTTGCCACCGCCCGCTTTACGGTACAAACCTTGTGCTTGCTCACTAATATTCTTTTCAATGATTGTTCGTGGCTCTTTGGTAACTATGTAGCTATCAGGTGTAACTTGTCCGGAGACTACCGCTTCGCCAAGACCAAAACCTGCTTCGATAATCATTTGATTGTGATCTTCAGTTACCGGATGAACAGAAAAGGCGATACCTGCGGTATCGCTATTAACCATCTTTTGCACTACAACTGCCACGGAAATCTTTTGAAGGTTCATTCCCTTCTCGAAACGATAGAAGATTGCACGTGGTGTAAAAAGAGAAGCCCAGCATTCACGGACATTCTCGAGTAATGTTTCTTCAGTGGTATTTAAAAAAGTATCAAGTTGTCCTGCCCACGCAGCCTCTACTCCGTCTTCGGCTGTAGCACTTGAACGAACAGCAACAAATTCTGTATTGAGTTCTTTGAATGACTTCTCGATCTCTTCTTTTAGATCGGCAGGCATCTCTACGTTTAGAATTAAACCTTGAATGGTTTCCGATGCGTGCTCAACCGTATGCATTTCCCGGTGATCGACTTTGCTTAAGATTGAATCAATCTCAATCGTTAGATTGGTCTCTATGATAAAGCGTTCGAATGCGTCAGCAAGAATGACAAAGCCCGGAGGAACTGGTATACCGGCTTGGGTCATCTCACCCAAAGAAGCACCTTTCCCACCGGCAATCGCGGCATCGTCCTTGCCTATCTGGTTGAAGGGTTTAAGTAGCTCCATATACGCTTTTTATAATTAAAGCATGCTTGATGCAACTGAGTATGGCATATTAGAGTAATTTGACAATACATATGTATTCTGTCATATTATAGTCATCTTCCGTCATGCGACGGAAGCCATTGTAACTTGAAAAGAGGGAGCCTCATGGCCATCATACAAGTAATCGGACTGCGTCATGCCAATGCTGTGCCACCTATTGGCACATTGCGGGAGGATGATATCCACCGCGGACTCAGCCAGCTTGGCTACAGCCAGGCCGAACGTCGACGCAAGACCCTCGAAGGGATCACCTTCGACCATCTCTTCTGTTCAATCGCAGAGCGAGTGATCGAGACGCTTGAATTAGTCACATGCAAATCACGCCGTGACTTCACACTCCTCGATGAACTATTCACACCCGAAGGGAGGGATGGCGAAATCTTGGGGAAGCTTTTCTCCGACCTCGCCTATGCACCCCCGTCGGCGTATAAGGAGCACGAGCTTAACCAACGACATAAAACCGGTTGGAAGGATAGCCCGGTCGAGAGGTTGGGCAGCGAGGCCGGCATCACGATTGCTGAACGCATAACTAGTGGCGATGATAAAACAATTCTCGTCGCCGGCCACGCGGTTTTCACACCGCTGGCTGTGGAGGGTCTCGTAGACGTCATGTTGTATGAGGGAACCGAGACGGTCTCCCCATACACCGAGGAAGTCTCGGCGTTCCTCGACGGCCTCAACATGGTCGAAGCCGGCGCGTTCCTCGTTACCTTCGACACCACTAGGATGGTGCCAGCAACCTTCGAACTCTTCGACTAGCCGCACCACGGCTACCGAAACCTTAAGACCTATCGCACTGCGATGGGTCTTTTCTTTATTAATTGAGTTGTTTCCTTCTACTTAGCCTTGATACGCTTCCTCGAGAGCAGCCAAATCGAACTTCTTCATTTTAAGAAATGCTTGTGTAACGCGCGCAATTTGCTCAGGAGTACCTTCACGCATCATGTCATCCATTCGACTTGGAGTGATCTGCCACGACACACCATATGCATCTTTGAGCCAGCCACATTGTTCTGATTCAGGAACTGCTGAGAGCTTCTCCCAGTAGTAATCAATCTCTTCTTGAGAATCACACTTAACAACGAGCGATAGGGCTTCGTTAAAAACAAAGTCGTGTGCTAAGCCACCGTCCATTGCCGTGAACCACTGCCCTTCTAATTGGAAGTCAGTGAACATGACTTTTCCTTCCATAGCAGGGTCGCTCCCAGCTGGGTAGTGCATAATAGTACCGCGCCGTGCGTTCTTGAATGTTTCAATATAGAAGTTAGTGGCTTCCTCGCTCTTTCCATTGACGCCTTGTGTAAACATGAGCGATGGAATAATGAATGGACGTTCTTCTCCTTCAGGATTCGTGAGCATAAGCTGCCACGACACACCGAACGTATCATTGGTCCAGCCATACAGCTTACTAAACGGATACTCCTGCAGCGGCATGAGCGTCTTGCCGCCTTCAGATAGCTTTGCCCACAATTGCTCTAGATGTTCTTGTGCCTTCTCATCACGCGAAGGATCAAAGTTCACCATGAACGATATTGACGGATTAAGCGTGAAGATAGGTCCTGCACTTATCGCCATGAATGAATATCCTGCGAGGTCAAAACCAACGAGCTGTGTATCTCCTGACGGTGTATCCTTCAGTGTTTTATCAGTCGTAATCTTAGAGTTCTCGAATGCCGAGACATAGAACTCTGCCGCTTCTTTAGCCTGTGTATCAAACCAGAGGTGTGGGACTATTTTTTGCATACAATAAATATAATTATCTGCTTCTACCATCGAACGGCATACGGTTTAGTAAGTCTAAATCAATACCATCGATAGTGCGCACATTAACTGCATAGGTTGGTTCTCCTGCAGGACTAGTCGCACGTGCAAACGCTTGAACACCACACACGCTACAGAATAGATGAGCAATATTTCCTGTATTGAATCGATATTCAGTAAGTAATTCTTCTCCAGACAAGACAGTCATCTTCTCTTCTGGGATAAAAGCTAGGAGCATACCCTTCCCTTGGCATATAGAGCAGTTACACTCGATTACTGGCTGCGTAAGATCTATCTCCGCTTCATACTGCAGTTTCTTGCATTGGCATCCGCCTGTTTTCTTTTCCATATGTAAATTGTAACAAATTGTTTAGTCGGTAAAAGTCTTACGGAAGCTGCAATCTTTCCGTCATTCCGAGCGCTGCGGCAAGACCATTCATGGTTCTTACAAAGTTATAGCCTCTCGTTAAAAAGCCCGTCTCTTCCTTATTCAACACTTCTCCCTTTCGTTCACGAATAAGTATTTCTTTTGCTTCTTGGTATAACGGTTGATTATACAAAGGTATGGCGTCAACCAAGAGAAAACTCCAGGTATCATCTTGGGGATACAGAATCACGTTGTCTTCCCCTGCTAACGCTAAAATATTTCCTGTCTCATTAGCAAATATAATAGATTTTCCTATAAAATCTTTAATTGCTTCTTTCAGTGCAGGTTCTGCTTCCGCCTTAGCAAGAAGATCAGACAGAGCGTGAATTTCAGGATTGTCTTGAATCTTAAAGAAGAGTTCTAAGTCTTCGGGTGTAATTGTTTCCTTACCAAGAAAAGCATCATTGAGTTTTGCGTATTCGTTTGAATCTGGCTTCACTGTACGTTCTTCAACAAAACCTCCAAAGGAAAATTGAAGATGGTTTGGATCAGAAATTTGTGGTGCCTTTTTCTGTATTACCGCGGCCGTCCAGGCGCTCTGAATATTCTCAATACCCTGAGGTGGTACGCGATATGTCCAATCTTTTTTATATATCTCTTCAATAATTTCCGGTGAGATGGGCACTTGCATAAGGTATCGCCGTTCTGAAAGAGTGTGCTTAGCTCCAAAGTATTCTCGGTATAAGCGTATCTGAGCGTTCTTTTCTTCTAATTCCTGCTCCAAAGCAGAACGCATTTCGTCAGAGATATCATCGAGTGGTTGTCCTCGCTCTGCGTTATCCATCAAGATATCTTTTAACTTAAACGTTGAAGCTTTAATTACCGTATCGGGGTGACCTTCTGTTTCATATACAAGATGGTCTCCTCCTCGTGCAATAAACTTTGGACGATACTGAATCACTGCTTCATGCCCAGCAGGTAGTTTGTTATAGGAATTAGGTTGTTCGAGTGACATAAAAAGTTATCCGAGATGAGCATGATCGTTCCAGGTAAGAAGCTTCCATCGAATTGGATCATTCTTAAACTTTGACTGTTTTATTACTGTTATACCAGTATTACTATGTTCGGTGCCTGCAAATAGTGTCCAGTATTCTTGTGAAGTTAAGGCTTCACCAAAAATAGAATACGCAGTCACCATAGTAATGAAAACACCGTGCGAAACCATAAGAATATTTTCTTCCTCTAAAGATTCTGAGTACTCGAGAAGTTTTGCCGCTCGAGCTTTTAGATCGAGGAAATTTTCTTCATCAGAATGCTTCCATTCAAGTGTGTGAAAATTATCCCGTATCAAGTCTTCAATTGCAGCAAACTCTGAGCTGTTTCTGTTCATTCCTATGACTACTGATGGTCTCTTTCTCTCTATGAGTAATTCTGAATATTCGATATCTTTTTCTATCTTTATAACGCTAGAGATTGCCTCTGCAGTATATTTTGCTCGTGTCTGTGGACTTGAGATTACGCGGTCGATTCCAATATCCCTAAACCGCTCAGCAATACGCATAGCTTGCTCAAAACCTTGCTCTGACAACGGCGTATCTGGGCCTTGCTGAACTGCACTTATATTCCCTTCGCTCTCGGCGTGTCGAACGAAATAGAGCTTCTTCATGTAGAAATACTATCACAAGGTCATCTACCCTCGTTCAGCAATATATCGCAAGATTGGATTCGTTATTGCCTTCCCATTCGGAAATATGCGGTGAAACAAATACATGAATACAAGGAATAGAGCATAGCCAACGACGGCGCCAACAATATTAAATATCACATCATTGATGTCAGCGACTCGGAATGTCATCTTTCCCATGATTCCGGTTATCAGCTGCAGGAGTTCGATGCCGATACTAAAGAGAGCTCCAATGATAATTACTTTCTTCATACGGGAATCCATAATGAATGGCAATCCGAACCCAAAAGGAACAAGTAACAGAATATTTAAAAGTGATGTTTTGAGATCTGCGAGAGTGAGGGTAGCGAGAGGAATGAGATTTAAAGCCTTCCCTGCTTCTTGTCCTCGCAGAATAAGGTTTGGCATAAAATGCTTTAGGAAAAGCAGTGATTGATATTGGAATAAGGTGTAATCCAGAACCTTAAAGAGATACACATAGAATAGTGTGAAGAATAGGAGGTATACGTAACTCTTCTTTTTCTTCAGCCGAAGATATGCGGTAATGCCAACCCAAATCAGGCTAAAAAGTAAAGTAAGGAATATATGAAAATGCGTTACAAATTCCATCAAACGAAGATGAGGATATACCTACAGAGCAAGCACTCCCGCTACGGCTGTTGCAATATCATTGTAGCCAGTGGCACTCGGATGAAGGCTGTCAAAATACCAGGACGGTGTCAGTGCAGACTTTACCGCATACGATCCCCATCGGCTTGTAAGATCAATCATGGCGCAGTTATTCGATACTGCTAGGGATTTGATTATATCGATATAGGTTTGTTGCTGCGAAACGCTTGCATAACCAGATGGGTTAGATGGGTTACCGCTCATCAATAGAACATCTCCTGAGATCTTTCCATCATTAATGAGGTTTTGAATCTGGGTAGTGTACGTTGAGGTACTTGTGGTTGCGTTCCAGTCATTAATCGTAAGGTTAATGATCGTTAGCTTCGGAGCCAGGTAGCGGAGTTGCGGACGTGCCGTATATGCACTTGTGTTTGTAGACCAGGTAGCACCGGTTGCACCTCCTATACCTCCGTTTATGAACGTAATTTGCTTTGTTGCAGCGACTCGCCCAACGGCACCCTGAATATAGACAATACCGGTTCCCGATATAGGAGTAATCACCAACTGCTGAGTACCCGATGGAACGGTAACAGTCATCTTTGCCATTACGGTCGAACCATTTGCTTCACTTGTGGTTGCAACGACTGCCCCACCGTTTGTGCTTACCGTGAATGTTCCTGCGCCTGCGCTAAGGAGGTAGTAGATGTCCCACGTATCTACTGTTGTGTACGGAGTGTACTTAAGCGTAGTTGTCGCCGTTGCAGTGTCCTGACTGAACAATCTACCGCTATAGGTTAACTGTGAGGTAATGAAATTCCATCCAGAACCAATTACCAAGTTTGGATCAAGTGATGAAGGAGATACCGATCCATGGGAACCGTAGAAGCCTTCGTTAGAAGCTGGGAAACCAAGCGCCAACAGCTTATTCGCTGTATCGTTTACCACGTTAGTAGATTTGACCGTTCCTGTACCAGCCGTAGTACTGTCACCAGGAGCGTATGACACGAGTGCGTCTGCGGTACCTGCTTTGGCAGCATTTCGCGCGGTACGCCAGTTTGCGAGATACGCTGCATTGTAGTTATAGAGACCCGCTATGCTCGTACTGCTTGCAGTATCAAAGGTTTGATCACTCGATGTCGCGAGGTTTGCTGCAGCGTCACTAGAACGGATCATGAAGTGGTACGTCGTAGAAGCAGTGAGGCCGGTGAGTATCACCGAGTGACTGGTAACAAGCGTGCTGTCGAGAGTCGTGGTTGCGCCATACGCTGTCGTTGTTCCATACACCAGCTGCGATGTCGAAAGCTCGTTAGTCGTCCAGGTTGTGGTTGCTATCGTGAAGTCCGGCGTTCCTGAAGAAATAGCTGAAATAACGGGAGGCGTAACATCAGGAGCCACCGTTGTAGTGAATGTCTTATCACTTGAGGTAGAGACCGTGCCCGCTGAGTTTGCTCCTCCCACTTGGAAGTGATACGTCGTAGAGGCAGCGAGACCGGTAAGACTAATAGAGTGACTCGTGACCAAACTCGCTGAAGTAGACGCTGTGCCATACGCAGAGGTTGTGCCGTAGTTCACAGTCGACGAAGCATTCTGATCAGTGGTCCAGGTAATGGTTGCGGTAGTCGCTGAAGTTGAAGAAGCTATGGCAGAAATAACGGGAGCAGCGAGCGCACTCGTGGTAAATGTCTGATCTGAACCAAATCCAGTGCCCGCAGAGTTCGTCGCATATGCACTGAAGTGATACAGAGTGGAAGGTGTGAGACCTGAAGTAGTGGTTGCGAATGTTCCAGTGCCAAAGGTACCTGCTTCGGTAGTAGTTGCCGTGTAGGACGTGGTGAGACCATATACAAAACCACGAGCTGTTGAGGACGCGTTGTTAGTATTGGTAATGTTTCCATTCAAAATCGCGCTGGTAGTAGTAATGCTTGAAGCAGCCGATGTAGTGACCGCAGGAGCAGCTACAACTGCGGAGGTTGTGAACGTATTGTCGCTTCCCACGGTTGTGTGGTTGGTACTGTCTGTCGAAAGAACACGATAGTGGTACAGGGTTGAAGATGTAAGCCCGGAAAGCGAAACAGTATGACTCGTCACGCGTGGACTTGTGTCAGCGAGGGTGGTTGTTGCGCCATATGACGTGGTAGCACCGTATATGACTTGAGATGTTGCACTTTCATTAGTCGTCCAGGTGATATTTGCACCTGTTGTCGTTATGCCTGTTGCCGTCGTGCTCGAGACAACCGGTGCTGTATTGTCGACCCGCACTGAGACGATAGTTGAAGTACCGACATTCCCTGCTCCATCGCGGGCCGTGGCACTGAGTGCGTGAGTACCATCTACGCTTCCGGTAGTGTCCCAAGTAATAGCATACGGAGAAGAGGTGTCTTCCGATCCAAGATTTGAGCCATCGAGCAAGAATTGCACGCCTGACACAGATACGTCATCGGTTGAAGTTGCGGTGAGAGAGACTGAATTTCCCGTAACGACATCATTATTAATCGGAGCAGTTATAGAAACAACGGGCACTGTGGAATCAGCGGCAACAGAGAAAGATATAGCGTAGTCATTCACATTGGCATTCGTAGAAAGATCCTGACATTTTACGTAATAGACGTAGGGTGTACCGTTTGTGAGACCCGTAATATTTTGTGAGTGGGACGTCCCTCCAGTAGTACTAAACGTAGACGGCATCAAAGCATATGTAACTCCTGAGTTCGTAGAGTATTTACAAGTCGCTGCCTCATTCGTGGTGAGAGAGATTGTGGTGGTAGTGGTATTGAGAGCGAGAATGCCAGAAGGAGCACCTGCAGAACGAGCAGGTGGTGTGGTATCAGGTACTGCGGTTGTAGTAAAAATGTGGTCGCTATCTGTTGTCGTATTTCCCGTTGAATCAGCCGAACGAACACGGTAGTGGTAATCCGTTGCTGCAGAGAGCCCGGTGATATTTACATTGTGGGAGGTTACGAGCGCAGAATCGAGTGTGGTGAGAGAGCCATATGAAGTGGTGGTACCGTACTCAACCTGAGACGTTGCACTTTCATCAGTTGTCCAAGTAATTGCAGCAGTTGTCTGTGCTGTTGAAGAAGCAACAGAAGATACAACGGGTGGAGTTGTATCTGTTTGAGCAGACGTCGAAGGGCCGTAGTGACCTCCTCCCCCACCATCGCTAGAACTAGAACTGCCACTGGTGCTAGTGGTCGTTGTGGTGGTTGTAGTATTAGAGCTGCCTGAAGTACCTGTGGAAGCAGAAGAACTCATCGCGGCAATAATTGCACGCGTCAGAGGACCAACTTCACCTACAGGTGCAAGACCATGTGCAGACTGGAAAGCGGAGACAGCTTGTGCGGTCACCGGACCAAAATAGCCAGTAATAGTTGGGAACGTATAGAAGCCGAGATTTTTAAGGAACTGCTGGAGCGCTGACACGTCAGCGCCAGTAGCACCAAGTGAAAGCTGACGCGTAATGATAAGCGCTAAGTTTGAAGATGTGGAAGGCGTCGTTGGCACGGCGACACCACCCCCCTGTCCATTAAGCGTTGCGCGTGTTTGAGGCCCCACTTGTCCTACCTGAGGAAGACCGTATGCCTTTTGGAATTCAGTAACAGCTATTTTTGTGAGTTGACCAAAATATCCTGTTTGAGGACCGGTATAGAAACCGAGAGTGGTAAGAATCTCCTGCAATTGAAGAACTTGTGCTCCTGTGGACCCTAGTGAAAGATTTTGTGTGAAAGATGCGGCAAACGAGGGCGATGGCATCAAGAGAATGATCGCAAGAAATAACGTTGCTACAAGAACGCCTGCACCCCGAGATTGCTTCATTACCAAAACTATAGCAAAGAAAGCACGATAGACCCCTGTGGATAAAAGGTTGCAAATATCTATCCTTTCATGAAGGAATAGTGAATACAATCTGCCATCACGGTAACAAAGTGAATGGCGGAAGAGTCGTATCTATGCAGATGCACGGCATACTTCAATTTCTTTGATTGAGGTATTGCGATGAATAATTTCATCGTTACGTATGGATAGGAATAATTCATATTGATTCCGTGGATAACGCCCATACCAGGTAAGAAATTCACACTCGGCACTTTTCTTTTTCAACTCTTCTCCTCGCGTTTCAAGAAATCGATCGTACTGCTGAAATGCATGACTCTCAAATAAATAGTTTAGTTCATACGAATACCGAGGGTTAATCAGATATAAGACGTACGACCACCAGAAATAGAAGAATGCGAATATCATCGGAATGAGCGTATGGCGCAACAATCCCGCTCGCTCCTCTGCTCTCGCTAACTGAGAAACAACAATGACGTGCATGGTTTCGTTATCTTGCGCATGACTCGCATATTTTGAAATATTTGAAAGCTGCAATGATTTTTTCTCATTTGTATAACAGAGCGTTAGAAGCGTATACGCAGCCGATGCCCACGAGTGGTATGGCACGCGCGCTATTACTTCCACTGCCCGAAATTTTAGATATGAAGGTTCACGTCCATATACAAGATTTCCCGACCATACGAGAAATCCTCCCAACAGATACGGAAGCATCGAGACCGCATACTTGTCATAGGGTCTCATGTATTCAACAAGGGCTCCTGGGTCATTAAGCTCTTTGTTCAAGGCTTCCAAGTCAGTATCGCCTCGTAGTAAGTCCATTATCTGAAGTATAGCGTATTGGCAACCAACACAATCTTACGCGAATCAGATTCGATTAATCCACAAAAATCTCAACCGCCTCTGGGAAGGAGTTGTAACCTTTTGCTCGCATGCTGGCGCAGTATGCGCCAGCATCTTTGATGCGTACCTCATCACCTATATGTGCCTTCTTTAGAGTACGAGGCTCGATTTCTTCTGGATTACCATTGACTGGTGTTAGCAAATCGCCCGATTCACAGTTGTGACCGACGACGACATAGTCAGCTGTCTCTGTTTCGTCATTCACTACCTCTATCTCATGTTGCGCACCATAGAGTGTGCTGCGAAGAAAATCATTCATTCCTGTATTGAGCTTAAGAAATGTATAACCAGCTGAACCAGTATCAATAATGTCATCTACAGAAGCAACGAGTGTACCTGCATGTGCAATCAAATATGTTCCTGGCTCAAGTTCAAGGTGTATCTTTCTACCGGTACGTTCATTGAAAGAAATTAGATGTCGTGAGAACTCTGCAACGATATCAGTCAGGCTAGATTCTTTTTCGTCTCCATAGCGATGCACTTTGTATCCGCCACCAATATTGAGTGACAATACGTCCGGCATTAATTCAACAATAGTTAGCGCTCGTTCCATTACCTTCCCCCACACGCTTGGGTCTGCCCCAGAGCCCACATGAATATGAAGGCGGTCGACGATCACACCACTCGCCTTGGCAAGCTCCAACGCTTCCGGTAAGTATTCGTGCCAGATACCAAAGCTTGAATTCGGACCACCCGTGCTTGTGCGATTATTGTGCCCGTATCCCATGTCCGGATTGACGCGAAGACCCACCGTTGGTGGCTTTCCAGAAACTGCTAAGAATTGGCGTAACTGATTAAGCGATGCTGCAATATACAACACACCTCCAGAAAGTAGTTCCGGGAGGTTATGTGCTGACTGTTGTGAAGAAAGCGATATTCGATCGCCAGGAATTCCTTGCGCCAATAACTCTGCGGCTTCGTAGCTCGAACTTGCATCGAAACTAATCCCCGCCCCACTCACTAGTGAAATGATCTCTGGGTGAGGGTTGGCTTTTAGTGCATACCGCACAGTCAATCCAAAAGGTGTCGAGAGCGATTTCAGTTCCTCCAATCGCTCATTGAGTCTTGATCGATTGTATTCATATCGAGGCGTCTGCATGTGTTAATTAAAACACGGAAACGCAGGAGTCACGTATGTTCCTTCTATCGACGATTTTGTATGGCAATATGCTGTTTCCATATGAAGAGTATACTAATCAATACTAGATATGTTTTCCGTATTTCATAAAGTTCACGAAGTCTGGGAGGCGCAACTCGAGGATATTGAACGTGCAACAAGTTCAATTCTCATGGAGCAGTACATCATGGAAGATTTCGACGATGGAGGCATCGGGCGACGCTTTATTGATGCGTTAATCCACAAACAGCAGCAAGGCGTTGAGGTGCGATGCATAGTAGATGCCCTGGGATCATTTGAGCTTTTTAAAAATAACGCTCTCCATAATCTTTTTACTGATGCTGGAGGAAAGATTTTCTACTATAAGAATCTAGGTGGTTATAACGTTATTAATCCTGCACGTCTTCTATTAAGGGATCATCGCAAGCTTCTACTTGTTGATCGCCGTATTAGCTGGATAGGTGGTGTAGTTGTCGGTGAGCGCTTTCGAGATTGGGATGACTTGATGGTTCGTTTCGAGAGCGAGGACATTGCCGATGTTTTGAATAAAGAATTTAGAAATCAGTTACTACGCCTTGAGGATAAAACTTCTCTCTTAGCACCGCTTACCACTATAGATGCATCCAACCATATAAGCGGGAATGCTCCTGGAATTGGAAATCGCTTTTGTTATGAGGAAATATGTCATGCCATTATGCGTGCATCAGAATCAGTAATGTTAGTAACACCCTATTTTGCCCCACCAACAAAGCTACGACGTGTTCTTAATCGTCGATTGTCGGAAGGACTCTCTATAACACTCCTTACTCCTCAACGTACTGATCACCATATTGCAGATCTAGCGCGCGAAAGTTATATGAAGAAATTCCTTAAGAAAGGTTTGATATTGCAATACGCGCCTCACATGATTCATGCAAAGATAGTTATTGTTGACGGTGTCTGGATGACCTTTGGATCAACTAATCTTGATGGATTGAGCCTTATTTTCAATCACGAACTTAACATGACTACACGTGACGCGGACTTAATAAAAGAGGTCCAAGAAGTAATAAAGAAATGGAATGCAAACCTCAAGCAAATATCATTCTCTACATGCGAGTTCCAAAACCAATCTCGCTTTGGTCGTCTAATCGGACGATACTGCAGACTAATTACGTAAGCTCATTAACGTGCACAAATAAAAAACCTGTTCAGTTTCCTGAACAGGTCTCGTATTTTAAAACGTGGTCGAAGTCGCTAGCTATTGAGATAGGCTTCGGCGGCTTTTGCCACTTCACTCGCCTTCTCTCCGGCAGCACCGACGTACGTTTCCGGGCTCTCCAACATTAGAAGAGTGTCAGGTGGAATAGCACTCCAGATCTGGTTCATCAGCTCATAATCGAGCTCTTTCTCGAGCGCAAACTTCGTAGCTTTTAGAAGCGAGACGTTGAGAAACTTTGAGTGCGGCATCGCCACGTGATTAACCAATTCATGAGCATCACCGTTGTAACCAGCCATCTGCAGGGCAATGTAAATCGGTTCGGCAAGAATAGCATCGCCCTGAGTTTCAAAGTTGCGCTTGAGCGCAACTTCATCGACCGAGATGCGAGATATGAACGGCTTCCCGCCTGCTTCTCGCAGCAAGGTATTCAACTGGCTGACCACGTTTACGACGATAGTCGGGAAATCCCGAGCAATCGAACTTCCAACCAAGTCGCGTTGATGCTCGCTAATCATGGTATCGAGCACCTTGCTAAGCTCGCCCTTAGTCTTCATCCACGTTCCTTCGAGGTTTTCAAAGTTAATCGGATTCCTCTTATGAGCCATGGTCGATGACCCGACCTGTCCCTTTTCAAAGGGTTCGCCGAGCTCTGCAATTTCCGTTCGCATAAGATGCCTGCCGTCACGTCCGAATTGACCGAACGATGACGAGAGCTTCACGCATGCAAACAGATAGTCAGCAAGCGGTTCGGGCGGGAGAATCTGTGTGCTGATCAGTGCCGGCTTGAGACCGAGCTTTTCAAGCACGCGCTCTTCGAAAGTCTTTTCCCCGCAGAGAGCAGTGATGCCGAGGCCGACTTGAGCGTTATATACGCCGACAGCTCCAGATATTTTCCCCACCAATTTCTCTGCAGCGTTGTTAGCGCTTTGGATATTGGTGAGGATACGACTGAGGATCGTGGCGAACCAGAATCCGACGGTAATCGGCAATGCGTGCTGTCCATGAGTTCGGCCGATTTGTGGTTGAGATCCGAAGAGGTTGACCTGCTCAACGAAGTGACCGATCACTTTATCGGTGAGTTTCTTGACCACTTCATGTCCACGAACGAATTGTAGAGTTCGAGCAGTGTCGAGCACGTCATAGCTCGTGAGTGGAACGTGAATCCAGCGCCTGAGCCCTGGATTCACTTTGGTTTGAGCGATACGCACCCAAGCACGAATGTCATGCTTGGTTATGGTACGCTCCACGTCATCGACTTCAGTCGTCGTAATGTCGAGAAGCTCCTGCTCGATTGCAGGCGTTAGCGTAGCAATTTCGGCTTCGGAAATGACTCCGATTTCAGCCAATGTCCTCATCGTTGCGATTTCGACTTCGGCGACAGTCCTGTACAGGTTGTCGTATCCGAAGCACGATTGCAGATCCTTCGGCTGATACCGAGGGTTTCCAGGGAGCGATAGATTTAGCATTTCAATGTTCCTTCCTTGGTGTTCAGGGCCAGGATTGATAGTACTTTTAATTCAGTAAAAGGCAATAAAATCAGTTTCTCTCAAATAATAATTATGCTATTTCACGCTTGATCTTTTCCATCGACTTACCTTTTCCTAATTCATCAATCAGCTTATCTAAATAGCGGATTTCCCTCATAAGGGGATCTTCGATTTCCTCCACTCGTATGCCACAGATCATTCCGGTAATGAGGGAGCGCGCAGGATTCATCTTTGGCGCCTTCGTGTAGAAAGTCTGGAAGTCAGTCTCTTTTTTCAATTCGGCTTCAAATTGTTTCTGAGTGTATCCGGTAAACCATCGAATGATTTCATCGACTTCAGCTTTTGTGCGACCCTTTCTCTCTGCCTTGGCAATATAGTATGGATATACTCTTGCGACGCTTGTTGCGTAAAGATTATGTTTAAGCATGAGATTAGTCTGGTTTTTGTATCTCTTTATCAAGAATCTCGCGTTGGAGATATTTGGCTTTTGTTCGAATAGTCGCGCCCTTCTCAGGTGAACGATCAGTCATAGTTTCGAGGCGTTTCTTGGCTAGCCACTCTTCAAGTCTTCGCTTCTCCTTTTGTTGCTTATCGTACGCTTCGTTCATACGCGCCAGGTTCTTCTCACGCTCAACCAAATACTCTGTGTAGTTTCCTGTGTATGAACTTATCGCCTGCGTTGAAGCATGTATCTCAATTACACGCGTGACTTTTGCAGCAAGCATAAGCTGTGTGTCATTTGTCGCTATGATGATTCCACCTCGATAACTTCCCATGAATTGCTTGATGACTTCTGTTCCTTTCGCATCTGCATCAACAACATCAAGCAAAAGCATTGTTGGTCTTGAATGATGCAACTTTGCCATAGACTCGGTGCTTTGAATCATTTCTGAAGAAACATACAGTACGCGCTCACCTTCTGTTGAAACGGTACCAGCGTCCATATCTTCTTCTCCAGCGAGAATGCGTAGGAACGTAGTGACGTCGCTTGCTCGTGAGCCAAGCATACCGACGCGTTCGCCTGTATGTATGACGAGGTTAACCTTCTCAAAGATAGGTTCACCAAGTACTTCAGCACGCAGATTTTTAATAACGATCATAGATAATAAATTCTTATGTAAATAACTTGATCTGCTTATTTCAAAAGCACCTTCGCACGCTCTTTAATTATCTTTTCAATCCTGCCTCGCATCAGATTAAGTGTCCACGGAAGTTCTCCCTCGAGCAGTACTTTGCCAGCGCTAACTACCATAGTGCCTGAAATAGTGTACCCTCTTGCTGCAAAGCTAAAGTTTCCCTTGTTCCCTTGCCACTTTTCTTTAAGATCGGTGACCATGTCACCGTATTGTTTCTTTGTCTCTCCGAGCAGTTTCTTGATGCGCTTCAACGCCTCTGCCTCAGACAATTCGTGATCTATACTCATTTTCATTGTCGCCATATAAAATACATTAACGTAATACTAGTGGGATTTTATAACGTCAGCCAATCTGTCGAAGCAGCCTGTCCAAGCATCGAACGTCCTTTTGTCGAACGAGTTTTCAGGTGGAATTGAGGTGAGCGTTATCTTCGCTTGCTCGCCCACTTCCTCAAACACTACTCTGAACCCAGCTGATACACCTGCAGGATCCTCAGTTTCAGAGAAATCTATGACACTGAAAGAGAGTTCTTTGAGAGGCTCAACGGTGATATAGGTTCCGGTATATTCGCCTGACGTCGTATCGTTAGGGTCTGCGAATCTGAAGTGACCACCCTTTCGTACATCAAGTTCGCGTACATCCATAACAACTCCCGGCGCAAACCACTGAGCAATTAATTCTGGTGTAGTCCAAGCATTCCAAACGGCTTCAGGCTGAGCATCGAAGACTCTAGTAACAATCAATTCATTATTTTCCATACTTGATTTCTATTATTAAAAGTTCCTCGCCATTACTGTAACAGAAAAGTATTAAGTACATTGTGAGACTCTAGGGTTAGCTCAACTAATGAAAGTGACGATATCTTCACCGACTCTCCAACTTCAACACCCTTTCCATTATTTTCTGTTACGTGAGGTCTAAAGTCTGGATATTGCGGTGCGGTAAATTCTATTTCTTGAATGTATGCCGTTCTAATATCATCGTGGAGTTTTTGAAGCTCTGGAGTATTCACAAGTTCTATAACCGGAACGTCAGATGCTGGTCCGAATAACTCCCTCGATTTCCCTTCCGTAGTCAAAGCGTGGTGTTGCTCGCAAATACTTTGCAGTGTTTCAGCGAGTTTTTGACTTGAGGTATCTGTAGTAAAGGGGCGCAGTAATGTAGTGTGCGATGGCCAATCAACATATTGGAATTCCTGCGGGAATTCCGCCTCTAAAATACAGACGATGACGTACTTTCCCATACGCTCTATTCTAACGCGTTTCAATTCGCAGATATTGCCTTATTGATTTCAGTAATTGCCTTCTTGAGTCGCTGCTCTTTACTTCCAGATACAAGAATATAACTCTTCTTCTCTTCTTCAAGTCGTTCAATGAATCGCTTATGCATTCCATGACGTATATGTTCGCCATCTCGAAGCCCGTCTTGTTCGAAGGGAATCTCATCACCGGTAAGTATGTACAAGGTATAGTTTCTACGCGCAGCAATGTCTTCGACCTCTTTTGATCGAGTTCCCATATAACGCTCATGCCAAAGACTGGTAGCAAAAGCATCAGTATCACAAATAACTAATCCATTAGAAGCTTCTGCGAGCGTGTCCTCTAGATCGCATTGAGCCTTTGCTATTGTTACAAATTCATCGCTCCTCCACTCTGCGTTCTTATCTGCGTAGAACTTTCCTTCAGAATATAGACGACCATATTCAGGAACCCATACCGTTTTATAGTGAGCGGCGAGTTCTTTCGAGAGCGTTGTCGTCCCTGTAGATTCAGCACCAAGCACGCATACTCTTTTAGCAAAGTATGCTCGAACGATTGGCTCGAGAAATTCAGCGTATTTCATCGGATCACTCCGCACCATTGTTCCTGAGATGGGAATATACGTTCTTTCCTTATCAACGAGCACATGTACCGTGCCCATAAAGGAAGCATACGGATCGCCGTATGCTTCTGACGTAAACACCGCATCAGGAGTAAATCCGAGTACGGCGAGCGTGTTCTCCGCCCACGCCTTAGAGTCATCCTCACCGAGGCGATCGTCATCCAGAAGCTTTACCTGAACATCCGGATGAATGTGCTGAATCCAACGCGCTCGCTCCACTCCTGATATTTCCTGACCTTTCTTCCAACAGAGGATCACCGTGAGCTGTTCGCACTGACTACGAGCCGTATCAATAAGGTACTTATGGCCACAATGAGGCGGGTAGAACTTACCAATGACTACTCCGCGCTTAAACATGGTGGGCGGTGAGGACTGCCTCTTTATTGGTAAGTTTCATTGAACGACGCCACGCTATAACCCCGGCTATACACATCGCGAAGAAGATAGCGTAGAGGAAGCCAGTCAAATAAAGATGCTTAAAGCAATAGAGCCAGACATAGATCACATCAGCGGTCATCCAAAGGTACCAATTTTCAATCTTCTTCTTAGTGAGAAGGTACTGAGCTATAAGGCTCATTACGGTGGTAAGAGCATCTAAGAATGGGGCTGCGTCCTGCACGGTTCGCAAGTAGAGCGTCATACCATACATTGTTACAACACCAATTAGAGTAAGTACCAATACAGTACGAATCCCTATTCGCGACACGGTAAGACTTGTATTACCCACCCCGCCACGCACCCACCAGTACCAACCAAGAATACTGAGTACGATGTATACAACTTGTAACGCCATATCAGCGTACAGATGTGACTGCCAAAACAAGATAATAAAGAAGATATTATTTACTATGCCAATTGGCCAGTTCCAGATATTCTGCTTTACCGTAAGCCAGACGCACAGTCCCCCACTTATGAAGCCGAATACTTCGGTAAGACTTATAGGTACGAGACCCCGCCACGAAGCAAAGGTAAGTGCCACTGAACCGATGAGGGAAAGAACGTGGAGTGTTTGGGTATGTTTCGTTTTCATGGCAGTTTCCTTTACTTCTATTTACTTAGTGTATATTACACACTAAGTTGTGTCAATAAGATACGTGAGAGCTGTGGACATCGTGTATGTTTGACAATAAGCAACGGGGAAAGTAAGGTGTAGGAGGATTAACTCGAAAGGCACCGAAATGACACATCTTCGCAACCGCTATCAAGGTACCCTCGTCGGCGTATTGGCCGGGGACGCGTTAGGCGCTCCCTATGAGACATGGTTCTCAGAAACCGTTCTCGCCGACTACGCCAAACGCGGCGGACTTGTTCCGTTTGCCTACCCTGACCCTTGGGGTGTGGACGGCATCTTCCCTGCTGGACGCCCTACCGATGATTCGGAACTAACGGCCGCGCTTGCAGAAAGCTTGGTCGAATGTGGCTGCATCGATCTGGAAGATCAATATCGCAGATTCAAGAGTACGGCACTTCAGGGTAAAAGTTTTCTCTGGGATGGAGTTGTTAAAGGCTTCGGCGGTACAACGCGCGAGACTCTTGCCGCTGAAACCTATGCGGAGTCTCTGGATCTGAAGGATCTGCCGCTGAGAGTCACGAATGGGAGTTTGATGCGCAGTGCGCCACTTGCTCTTTTCTTCCACGATACCGATATGGTGAATATCGACTCTTCTGTGCGCAATTCATCGCATGTCACCCATCGGCATGAAACGGCAATGGAATCCTGCGTCGTGTTCGTACATATCCTTGATGCATTGCTAAACGGTGGCGACATTCGCTATGCAGTTGCACATGGGGTATCGCATACCGACGATTGGTCGCTTGCTCATCAGCTTCAAGATCTGACGGTTCAGCCGATCATTCCGAAGAACTTCCCTGATCGAGGTAACGCAGTGCTTACGTTACAAGCTGCGTTATGGGCACTGCTCACGACATCCTCCTTCGAGGAAGGCATAAGCGCAGTTATCGCGCTCGGCGGCGATACTGACACTTATGCCGCTGTTGCAGGAGCACTGCTCGGCGCCACCTATGGTATCGAGGGAATCCCAGCCGAATGGATATCTGTGCTGCGCGGCGGCGAACGCATGAAAGAGCTGGCAGATCTTCTCTACGAAAGAAATCATTCGTAACCAGACTCGTCAGTAGTGGAGTCGGCTTTGACACAGCCGACTTCTTTTTATCCTTAGCGACCAACCTTAATTGGAGAATAGTGAGAGTATGACTATTATATCTATATGAATAAGGTACCTAAAAATAGTGAGTTGCGATTTGCAGTTCTATCGACTGATACCACATTGTTTACGGTTCGCGACAAACAACTGTTTGTTCGTCTCGTTGCCATACATCGACCTCCCTACTATCAAAATGCCTGGGGATTGCCCGGTGGACTTGTTCATCCATCAGAAACTGCTGAGATAGCAGCATTGCGACATTTGAAAGAAAAATCACATATCGATCCAAGGAAAATATATGTAGAGCAACTCTTTACATTTAGTAAAGTAGACAGAGATCCTCGCGGCAGAGTCGTTGCTGTTGCCTACCTAGCGCTAGTCCCCTGGGAGGCATTATCAACTCCAGAACAAGAAGACACGGATGATTCTAAATGGGTACCGGTCACACGTGCTACGAAGTTAGCCTATGATCATGATGAGATACTTTCGGTTGGTACCAAGCGCCTACGCTCTCGCCTCACGTATACCACTCTCATCTCCAAGCTTATGCCTGAGGAGTTCACTCTTACAGAACTTGAAGTAGCCTATGAATGCATTTTGAAAGCAGGTCTTGATAAGCGTAATTTCCGTAAGAAAATACTGAAATTGGATGTTCTTAAAGAATCTCCTTACAAGCGATCGGGTGACAAACATCGGCCGGCTCAATTTTACAGCTTCGTATCAAAGAAAGTGCATGAAATAGAGGTTATATAAGGTTTGAGAGTTGACTAAGACAATATCCGAACAAATCTGAGCAAGCAACGACCGAATAATTAATGCAGTTTCCTTCCTTCTTTCATGAGAGCTAGCAGTGCCTCCATACGTTTCATTCGAGTCTCTGGCTTCCTGGCAGTTTGTAGACGCCAGGCAATAGCATAGGTATTAGCCTTATTCAGAGTCTTAAAAAACTCGTATGCCTTCTTATCTTTCTTCAGTGCAGCGAGGAAATCTGCCGGCACTTGCATAGTACTGCCAGCGTCATATGCCTGCTCCCATCGGCCATCCTTTTTAGCAGCGTCGATTTCAGCTAGGCCAGCAGCGGTCATGCGTCTTTCTTTGATAAGACGCATGACATTCTCACGATTACGCTTCGACCACAGACTCTTTGATCGACGAGGCGTGAACTTCTGCAAGAACGATTCAGTGTCATACGCTTTCCTCTGCCCGTCTATCCATCCGTAGCAAAGGGCTTCGTCGAGCGCTTCAAGATGAGTGACGGTCTTTTTCGCCGAGTCTTTCTTATAGATACGCAGCCACATACCCTCTGGCTTCGCTTGATTCTTTTCAAGCCAGGCGCGCCATACCTGTGCCGTCGCAAAGGGACGAATAGGCTTTTCTGAAACTTCCTTCTCGGTCATATTAGAACAAATTTAGTATCTTCGTTTAACGTTTGCTGGTCTGTAGGAAATACATAACACCAACTATCAGAGCGCCACACATACCGCAAGCAATGTCACTGAGGGTGTCAGCCAGATCCGGTAGATACGCTATCGCTATTCCCGGCAAAATGTACGCACCACCAAACTCCCATAGTTCCCAAAAATAGCTTCCGAATACTCCAGCCATTGTTATGGTAAGTATAAAGATTAACTTCGACTTATACTCTTCCTTATACGTAAGTCCGAGCCAGAAAAGGCCAAACATTCCCCCAGAGAGAGTATGGAGAATAACATCGGCAAACCAATACTCTTGGTACCAGCCGAGCGCATGAGCGCATAGACCTGCCACAGAAATAAACGCTAGTAGCACAGCTGTCGACCACCATATACGAGTCCTTGTTTTTAGCATGCTTAAAATATAACAGAAACATCCCAGCCTCAAAGAAAAAGGTGGCTAACTTGAAACATTCAATATGAATGTAGCGAATCGCCTCTAAAAGAGTTATTTGATCTTTAGCAGGGTAAATCTATATAGCTTCATATTTTATAGATATCCTAATTCCTTCATGATAGCCTCTTCAACTTCAACCATTCCGGATAATTCAACCTCTTTTCTACTTTCGGCAGCACGCTCACCTGGGAGGCGAATTGCACTTGTACCCTGTTTCCTTCTTGAAGATTTAATCTTAGATACAAGATCTGTGGCATTTTTCTTAAAGACAACGGTATCTACTAGTAGATTCGGATCAATGGCAATGAATAATGAGCCCCATTCTTCAGTGAAGGCCTTGTTATCGATCCAGGCAGAATTAGTTAGAGGACCTGCAAGCATTTCTATAACCATACCTAATCCTGCACCTTTGTATCCCCTATCGAATGGAAGAATCGCACCATCCATCGCAGATGCAGGATCATTCGTAGGATTACCCTCACTATCGATTGCCATATTGTCTGGGATCTTTTCACCACGAGCCTTTGCAAGAATAAGGCCATAGAATGTCATGGCTGATGTGGCCATATCAAATACAAGCGGCTCACCCTCCGTTGGGAATCCAAAACCAATAGGATTCGTACCCCATAGTGGATCAATACTGTCGAAACCAGTCGTTGCGGCGGGAGAACGACTGCAAACGATTCCTATTAAATCTTGTTCAGCAATCTTCTCGGCATAGAACCCTTGCGCTCCGTTGCTAGAGAAAGTGTTTCGTACACCAACGATACCGAAACCATGTTCTTTGGCTTTTTCTATAACTACATCAGTTGCTTTTTGGCTGACCAACGGAGCGGGGTGCGCACCGCCATTTATGAGCTGCGAGAGTTTTGTATCTCGCTCTATTCTGATTTCATGTTTAGGCTGAATATTTTGAAGTGGCTCGGTGCCAGTCATCTTTATAATTCCCTGTGTCTTAATGCCAGACTTTTCTGCCCACATAAGGTAGTCGGTGATACTTTGCGCATCCTCATTAGAGAAACCCTTCTCCGCGAGGGTCGTTAGTATCTTCTGTTCCAAATCCTGACTAGCAATTTTCATAATCTGAACTTATGTAGCCTGGATTATATCTTTCTCCTGCTTAACATTTAGAATGGCTATGAGTACGAATATTACGGCTATGAGTACGAATCGACTTCCTGGAATGATAAGATCCAGAACCAAATCAGTGAGAATAGGTAGCGCAAGAAGATATCCAGAAAGTATGTATGATTTTTTATACCCTGCATCTACCTTTCGAAGTCTAGCTATGAACCAAGTTATTAAGGCAAGACCCAAAAGAATGAATAAATAGTAACCAAGTGAGAAAGCAGCAACTAATAGTGGCAAAAGAATTATTCCCAATATTCCAACTCCATATATGTATGGAATCGCTTTTGTAAAATATTCTTGTACCAGAGGTTGAGTGAGATGGAGATTCTTTATATTCTTGAGAGGTATCACACGTATCTCTCCATCAGGACCATTTTCTGATGCTACAGAATCATGCGTCACTAATACGTAGGTGTTGTACCTGTGCAGTGCAGAAATCGTATCTGTCGCTTGGGTATCAATTACTACGATATTAGAGAAAACAGTACCCGTGGCTGTACCAGCTCTTACATCAGGATTTGCAATAAGATATGGGTTGGCTTGATTTGTAGCAACTAAACCATCAGTAACAGTGACATCGAGATCTTCAGGATAGTATTGCTTGATGAAATTACCGGAAGTGAACGTTATAAATGGATTAACAACTCTAGTAAGAACTATCACTTCTGTGATCAAAGTCTGTATAAGAACAAGTACGAAAATAAAAAGTACCGCCTGATTAAAGGTTCGATTCTTAAAGTGGGCTAGGAAATTAGGAGAATAAACCGCTGCTCGCAGATCATGGAGGAATTTCATATACACATTATGGCACACAAGTTGAGCTGGGTATTTCGTACGACGTGGAAACTTTATTTCCCGAAAACTAAATCCAGTCGCTCACCAAATCGGAGAGAATTCCATTGCCCATTTAGCTTTCGATATCGCTCAGAGACCTGAGCGATATATTCTTGATTCACCCACCCAGGTATGGGTTTGCCATATGCCTGATACAGATTCTTCAAGCCATCCAAAAGCGCATCTGGTGTAATTCTTCCCTGAACTACACCCGTTAGTGCCCCTACCACCCTTTCTACATCGAGCCCCATACCAGAAAGTTCGGAGTTGGGCGTGCCGACCAAATCAGCAAATGTACTTCCTTGCGCAAGCTGTCCATAAAAACCTCCAGTCAGTTGAGCTTCGCTCTCCACACAGAAGTGCACAAAATCATGCAGCAAATACGTTTTCGTTTCCAATTCAATAGACTCGCCTGATCCGTTCTCTCGTTCATATGAGAAACGATGATGCGTCGGTGAGATTCGTACAAAACTGATCTTAATCATTTGATAAGTATACTGATTACATCACCTTGCGCTATAAGATATTGACTGGGAGTCTGGGACGATATTCAAACAATACTTGCTAAAGTGTTATTTTCCCAATGGACGGATGGAAGAGATCATCTCGAATGCGGTTGCCAAGAAATCTGCATAGATAGAAGTGTAGAATTCGGGTGAAGGAAAAGATTTCTCTAACATGTAGAACTTACTTTCGTCTTTTACGAATATACGAAGGTAGGCAGTATTACCTTCATTTGTTATTAATACAAGTGCATCTTTATCTCCGATGTGTTTGATTTCTTTTGATACAATTACCTCGTTAATTCCTACAAGTGGTGAGGAGGACTCTTCATATCGATAAACCAACTTATCAGAACTCTCCAAGGGCAAATCTGAACTAACCACTTCAAAATAAAATTCGGGTGTGGCTGTAGAATTTGTATCTCGGTTAAACGAAATCGCTAGATTCTCTACGCCAGCAGGAGCGATCTTCCACGTATTGGGATAATTCATGCAATACCCCTTTACTTTATAATCATAGAAAGGAACAAATAGCCTGTTCCATTGGTCATCAATCTTTTGGAATCCTAATCCAATCTTTCCAAGATTACTCCAACTTCTACTAACTTGAGTAACAGCGGAAGTCGGCTCACAAAGTCCCCAGTTTTTGGCTTCTTCCGGCAATACAAAGGAATCATTTGTATCCTTTTGATAAACTACTTTTTCGATTTCAACTATTTTCCGAGGAGCATATGTATACCCAACCCATCCGCCAATAAAAGGCATCGCAATAAAAAGTATCATCGCGAGATATTTAGAAAGTGGAGTTACTTTTGTGAACAAGTTCTTATGTATCACTTCTTCCATTGTTTATATCGTAGCATGCAGTAAATCAACATGAATTGATGTGGCGATTTACGCTTAAATAATTTTGCCGAGGGCCTGAGACAGTATTCGAACAATTTTGCATACAAAATGAGGCCCGACCCCGCAAAAGCGAAATCGGGCTTGTAAGGTGTCGACTCAAGCGAGACCGAGCCGCACCGGCCATTCAAACCGAAACTTGAATGGTGGCAAATTGCGCGCCATGCAGACCGCAGCGGTAAATGACCACGCCGCGAAGAACATGACAGCGGTAAGGCTCCAGGTGGCAGTGCCGTCATACGGAGCGACGCATATCCAGGCGAGAGGCCAGCCGATAGAGCTCGCAGTTGCAAAGCTCTGAAGCGGCTTCGCATCCGAGAACGGAAGCATTACGCCCGTGAGAGCAACGAGCCCCGCAATGACATAGGCCGAAAAGAGCAGTCGCCAGACGAGTGACGTCTCGATGGTGACATGCACCAGAAAATTGCTGAGACCGGGCACGAATGCAATGGAAAGGTTCACGATGATGATGAACCAGCCGAAAAGAGCAGCTGGGATGCGGTACTTACCCATGAGAAATCTCCCAATGAACGCGAAATGCGTCTGAAGGATTTATAGTATTAATATATACATATGTCAATGGTTGGGATTCTGGTACGATGTGGGAGCCGAACTAATTAGGTCTTTAGCTCCTCAGCCAATCCAATGAGTAGCCCTTCTGGCCCTCGAATATAACAGAGTCGGTATGAGTTCTCATATTGAACAACCTCGCCAACTAAGGTTGCACCACGCTTCTGGAGTCGCTCTAGTGTCTCATCAATATCACTTACGGTGAACATTGTTCGTAAATATCCCAAAGCATTTACTGGAGCATTACGATGATCAGAAACTAGGGCTGGATGTATAAATTGCGAGAGTTCGAGTCGACTATGATTGTCAGGCGTGGCCATCATCGCAATCTCCACCTTCTGATCACCTAATCCAGTAACACGCCCAGCCCATGTCCCTTCAATAACAGCTCTCCCCTCGAGCTTAAGTCCGAGTTCCTCGAAAAAAGAGATGACAGCATCGAGTGATTCCACCACAATGCCCATATTGTCCATTCTCACTAGAATTGATTTTTCTGCCTTCATATGGAAAGTATATCAAACGAGCTGGAAGCCTGGTACGACATTGGAACCACTATTATCTGAAATCGCTAAGATATATGAGTACTGCAGAAATGATAAATCCTATACCTAGGGCTAGGTTTAAGACTGCATAAGTCTTTCGGATCCGTTTACTTTCCCAACCGGGAAGGTCTGGAAAAGAATCTTTCATACCGAATACCCCGAACTCACCTAGGTGCCTCGACCAGTAACTAAAGAAAGTAAATCTCTTACTCCATACCAGCATGGACATCCCCAAGAGCAGAAGAACTATTGAAACAAGAATCTTCATTAGCAGAATTATGACACAAATACGAGCTGGAAGTCTGGGACGATATCCAAACCTGTTTACTTATCTCTCTACTTTCTTACTCCTATTACTCCAATTGAAGTATGCCTCGAAAGCCGCCGTGAAAACTAGCCACGCACTAAATACCCAGAGCCATGCGTTCTGGTTTTCAGTACCTTTCGTCGACCATGCCGTACCCAGTATGGTAAGCGCCGCAACAATCCCAAAGAATATGCTTCTAGATTTTCATGTCATATATTCTAAGGATATATGAGTTGACCGTCTCAGACGATATTTCAACAACTTCTACACAGATTCCATCTTCTTCAAGATACGATTGACGGTCTTCCATGTGCGAGTAGTAATTTCCTTGCCGTGTTCTTTCTCAAGCATACGCATCATCTCAGTGCCACTGCTTTTATTTAAATCGATAACGGTACACACCTCCTTGCGCGGACTCTTTTTAAAGGTAACCACCGAATAATTTGGTTTTTCATCCTTTACTCCTCTAAATGGATCTTTGCTTGTAAGCTTTTTGAGCTCGTCATAGCTCCTGATGAAGGTCGAACTTTGGAATTTCAATTTCTTTGGTAATTCCTTCTCTATCTTGACTTCAAGCGAAAGAACGTCGGTGGTCGGTGAATCAAATATCACATTGCCACTAGCAATGACTGTGTGTACATTTTTAAAACCAATATCCTCGAAAAATTCCTTGAGCTTCTCGCTCTTCATATTGGGATTCATTGGCATGATCCCTCGCAAAAGCGCAACGTATCGCATGTCGATTATTCTATCAAACAATCTGGCTGGCCGTCTGAGACGGTATTCAAACGGCTATTAATAAAGAAAACTTTTTAAGAGTGATGTTTCAGCTTACTGACACAAGCTTTTGTAGTCAGAATCGCCTTTGCTAAAAGAGTCAGCGCAATATTTGTCTCTGGATTCTTTAATTCTTAACGTCTCATCAAATTTACTTCCTGGATGGGTTTCAAAATATCCTGTGGCTTCATCTTCTTTATACCGTTTTTGCCACATTAATAGATCCCCTTTGCTAGCTTTCGACTCCATGCCGCTGACCTTAATAAAAAGAGGGATATTGGATAGTCCAATCGCAGGCTTTAGTATGAGAAATAATGGTGAAGCGGCAAAGATGAATGTTAGAAGGAAGAAGAAGGTTTGCTTCTTGTGTCTACGAACTGTTGGTAAACATAAACTGATTACGAATAGGAAAGTAATTACAATGAGTGATTCGAGAAAATACCCTTGTATCAGAAGTGGACCGAACCCTAACGTAACAATGGTAAATGCAATGAGGTATACAACAAGTAGAATATAGTAAACTCTAAGCCAACTCACGACCCGGTCCTGCTTTTGAAGAGCAGGGATACTTATTGAATGGGGTGGATTAGGACGCGCTTCAGCACTGGATAATAACGAAGGTGCTTGACCTTGCTTTAATAGACGCAGAGCTGCTTCTTGCTGATCGGGGGCATATCCTGCTTGTTGCAAAATACTAGATATTTGCGTATCTGAACTTTGTTCATCTAATCCATTGACTCTCAACAATGTTCGGATTTGTTCAATATCAACATTCATTATCTACATGCTATCACTTTTAGACGAAATTTACCGACGCGTCTCGAGCGCGATAACCTAGCACGAGTTGGCTGCGATGCTTAGTCTGGTACCGACTGACATGAGCTGTTGTAAGGGTATTCTAGCGAATATTTTGCTGCGAGACTAACGGCTCTAGGTCGTCCTACTCCTGACCGTTAATACGGGAAAAATACGGTGAAGAAGCCGGTTTCGGGTCACCGTTTTCTCCCTTTTTAACTGTGATTTTTACTGCGTAAAGTAATTCCTATAGTTAATACGAAAACAGCCGATATTGTTATCGGCATGAGTAACCCACATACGTTAAAACCCTTCCGGTCCGGCTATGATCCAAGGCGAAATCTGAATGGACGGCCGCCAGGATCAAAGAACATGAAGACCGTCATTTTGGAGGTTCTCCAGCAGACGGTTGGAGAAGGCAAAGACCGGAAGACTATAGAGAAGCTGATGATTGAAAGAATCGTCCAAATGGCTCTTAAGGGAGACCAGCAGATGATCAAAATGATCTGGGAATATAGGGATGGAAAGCCGCCGCCATATAGAGGAGATGGCGAGACTGCTAGAAAAACACATAAGCGCAAGATTGGTGACGAAGAGGATGAAAGGATTGATGCCATATTTGCGCCGAAGTCGGCGTATGAGTAACTTAGCTTCCTTTGCAGAAAGGTCGTAATAGAGTTATCCCCTATTTCAAAAGCAACGGAGCAAGTTTAGCTATTTGTCCGCATCAGGAAGCTCGTCAAACTTTGCCTGCATTGTAGGGTTTCCTCTCGTAAGCTTTTTGATCGTCAAATCCTCTGCTTTATTATTAGCAAGTCGAAGATTGTTTTCAGAAGACAGGAGTGCGTCTTTAGTTTTCTGAAGATGATCGATAGTTTTATCTATCTCTTCGATTGCTGTCTTAAATTTACTAGAAGCAAGTTGATAGTTTTTACCAAACGCCTCTTTGAACTTACTTATATTTTCCTCAAAGTTGGTGATGTCGATATTTTGATTCTTTACTACAGCAAGCTCGGCTTTATATTTAAGCGAGTTCATAGCTGCGTTACGTAGTAACGTGATTATAGGAATGAAAAATTGCGGACGAACCACATACATTTTTGGATATTTGTGAGATACATCAACAATTCCAGTGTTGTACAGTTCATTCTCCGACTCCAAAAGTGTAACGAGAACGGCGTACTCACACTTTTTCTCGGTACGATCCTTATCAAGTTCCTTTAAGAAATCTTCGTTCTTTTTCTTGGTAGCAGTCTCATCACCTTCGTTCTTCATTTCGAACATGATGGATATAATCTCGTTTCCAGATTCGTCAGTCTCACGGTATATGTAGTCACCCTTACTGCCGCTCGTCGAATCATTATCTTTTTCGAAATATGCGTTTTGAAAACCAGTCGCACGGAGCTTATTAAACTCAGTCTCACAGTGCTGCTCTAGTGTTTCGCCAACCATTTTGGTTGAGAGTTTTACCTTCATGTCCTTACGAAGAGCAATTTCTTCGTCTTTCATCTTAATGATGTCGTCCTTGGTCTTAAGCTCAGTTGCGTATTTATCTTTTAGAGATGTCTCGAGCAATTGCTTCTCCGTATCTTTAATTTTTAGCTCACCAGCAAGTTCATCACGTTCTTTCTCAATCTTATTTACCGCTTCAGTGACGGCAAGTTTCTTCTCGAGATCTGCATTACTTATCTTTGATTTCACCTCAGCAATCTCTGCTTCTTTTTTTGCTTCAAGCTCGGCAAGTTCGCGATCCTTATTCGCCTCCAACTGAACTAGCTCAGCCTCCTTTCTTGCGAGATCTGCTTGTAGTGTGTTCTTGAGATTAGCTTCCGCAAGTTTGACCGCGCTTTCCTTATCCTTCTCAAATAACTCCGCACGCTCATGAAGTTCATTCTCAAACTCATGGTCGCGAACTTGCTTTAAGATATCGGCAAAACCTGCCTCGTCTATTTTGAAAGCCTTTTTGCAGTGTGGGCAGATAATCTCATTCATAGATGTTACTTATCTGACTTGGTTCGATTATCTTGCTTGCACAGCATCTGACAATTTTGTGCTGTCGTTTTACCACCCTCGTGCCATGGGGTTATATGATCCGCTTCCATCTCTTCGATTTCAAAGTGCTTTCCACACTTTACGCAGATACCCTTCTGTCTCTCATAAGCTTCACGCTTCATCTTATCGTTGAAAGCGCGTATCGAAAGATGCCGTTCTTGCCTAGTGAGTGTGTAAGGGTAAATACCTGATTTCTTTGTTACGTCCTCATCCTGCATCAATTCTGCAACTTCGGATTCTAGATTTTTAGCGTCAAGCTTCCTATCCTTAAATTCGTTATACAACTCACCCCAATTAACATTCGCCATCTCTTTGCGGTAATTGGGAAATGTTTTCCGTACCCACTCAGCTACATTTTGAAAATACTCCCATAATTCGTTAGCGTTTTTGTCGTGCTGATGTTTTGCCATATACTCAGCAACTTCGGCGTTATTTATCCAGTCCAGTGCAGTTTCCAAATATTCTTGCCGAATTGGTGAGCCAGTAAGTAATGCACCACCGTCGTTCGCCAAAAGATACGCGGCACAATTGGATTTGCTGAACTTGAGTTTCGCATCTGAAAGCCATGGGCCGGTGTAGACGGCGTTGCGTAATTCCTGATCCGTAAGACGCTCTCCAGCGATGTTAATAATCTTGAACCAATCGAGCTTTTCTTTATCGGTTCCTTCACAAAAATAGATCATCAACTCATAGTTGAGAATCTGCTCCTGTTCTTCTTTGGTGAGGTTATGGAACATTGCTGTTCGTCCACTGAAATCAACTGAGAAATCTCCGTTTACATATTGACCAATACTGATTGTTCGCTGTTGTCCATCTAGCACCTCAAAACTGCCTTCTCCACTTTGTACCCAGTACATAACGTTAAGAGGAAATCCTTGTCTGACAGTATCGATAACCGCATCACGTTGCTTGTCTTTGTAGACGAATTCGCGCTGATATTTTGGACGAACATCAAGTTTGCCGCCATACGCCACGACGCCTTCCTCGTGACTATCTTTGTAGCCATCGACCACTTCACGCACTTTGATTTTATGTAGTTCTATTTTCATATTAGTTTTTTCTTTTAATTAAGACACGCGCATAGAGTTGGACAAAAAACTCATCACCGACAATATAATACGTCTTGCCAACTGGAGCCTTGGAAAGCTTTATCGTAGCGCCATCGTTCAATTTCGAGACCACACTCCGTACTCCGTCGGCACTGACCTGTGTTTGATTGGGGTAGACGCGTGTCCTCAAATGGAATCCCAATTTCTTAGTAATACCAATAATCTCAAACTGTTCAGGGCTGTATTTATCTAAAAAAGTAATTGGCACACCCATTACGCCATCGTAATCTGCTGGAATGTCGGAAACTTTATCAATGTTTATTGCGTCGTAATTGTCGTACTTTGGGTATTCTGCTTTAGAATACTTTTTATACAATGTCAGTTCCTCATGCCGCTTAGTGGTATCAAGGTTCGTAAACCACATAATTCTTCCCATACTGAAGTACTTCACCTCGTTCTCAATTTTCTTTCTTGATTCTGTTGGTATGTCGTAATCCATCGGGACCTGAAACCACTTTGTGCCACCATTGTCATAACCAAGCCACAATTTGTCCTCTTTGATATAGCTAAAGGTTTCCTTGTAGGTAATAGCGTTCTGATCGCCAAGAATCAAAAACTTCTTTTTATACTCCATTAGCTGTGCAACGTATTCACGAAAGAGTGAAAAAGGTGGATTGGTCACTACAATGTCAGCTTGCTTGAGCAATTCTATACTTTCTGCACTTCTAAAATCTCCCTCACCATCTAACGGTGACCATTCATTATTTTTATTAGCCTTAAGCTGCTCAGCAATATCACGCAAGTCAAAAGCACCGTCACCGTCAATATCGTCAACCTCATTGATAATGAATTTATTGGCAGTTACTTTTTGACGACCTTTAGTCGTTGCTAACACCGTGCTGTTACCAAAGAGCCCGAGTTGGGTATTGGCAATTGGAGATGGTTTGTAACTAGTCGCAATCAACTGTTTTAGTCCAAGTGCGTTAAAATTACCAGCGAAGTATTTAAAGAAGTTGCTTTCAAAAGGGTCGTCGCAGTTGCAGTAGACAACCTTTCCGCGAAATTGGCTTTTGTAGTGCTTCAGCTCTTTTTCAATATCAACAAGCTGAGTATAAAACTCATCGTTCTTTGCCTTCTTTGCTGCAGTTAGACCTTTATTTTGAGATTTATTTTCCATAAAGTTATTCGGCTCAATCTTTCTTACCCAAGCCTTATACGGGTAAATTATGACAGAAATAAGCATTCTTAGCGAACGTCCGTACCTTAGCTTCATTCTCCGAACTTGTATAGTCGTTGACTCTTCCACCCTTCTGCTCCGTAAGTCGTTATGCACTAGACTTCGTAGCCGTGTCCGGTATGTTCGTGTCGTATGGAAACCGCAACAGCATATGGAGCGAATATAACTATTCCCGGCCTCCAGGAGCAGGAACCCGTCAGGTATTGCCTGTACGCCCGTAAATCGAGCGAAGCTGAAGAGAAGCAGGCACTCTCCATAGATTCCCAACTAAACGAGATGTTGGCCGTAGCTCAGCGAGATGGGTTGAACGTGGTGGATATGTATCGAGAGTCACATTCCGCAAAGGATGCCGGACAGCGACCGGTATACAACAAACTGCTTCTCGATATCCGCGAGGGAAAGTTTAACGGCATCCTCGTCTGGCATCCTGACCGCCTAGCTCGAAATGCGGGAGACCTCGGTGCAGTAGTAGACCTCCTCGATCAGAAGAAACTCATAGAAATCCGTACCTACAGCCAACGCTTCACCAACAATCCGAACGAGAAGTTTCTCCTCATGATTCTTGGCTCCCAAGCCAAGCTTGAGAACGACAACAAGAGTATTAACGTAAAGCGCGGCCTCAAGACCAAATGCGAAATGGGTCTCTGGCCGTCAGTAGCGCCAACTGGATACCTCAACTCCAAGAATAAGGATCAGAAGGGTGTCGTGTTCATAGATCCCGACCGAGCACCGATTATCAAGGAACTCTTCCAGAAAGTAGCGAACGAGGGATGGAGTGGCCGTAAGGTATACAGGTGGCTCAAGGATATTAAGTTCGTCACAAGAACCGGAAAGCCTCTCACTTTGAGCAATGTCTACGTTATTCTGGCCAACCACTTCTATCACGGTTCGTTTGAGTATCCGAAAACAAGCGGACGATGGTTCCAGGGAAAGCATGCACCGCTCATATCTAAGGAATTATTCGATGCCGTCCAGAAACAACTCCATCTTCAAATCCGCGCGCCAAATAAGAACAAGGAGTTTGCCTTTACTCGACTCCTCTCCTGCGGAGCGTGCGGTTCAGGCGTAACTGCCCAGGAGAAGTTTAAAAACCTCAAGGACGGTTCAATTGCAAAGTATATTTACTACGGCTGCACCCGATCCAAAGACATCAATTGCAAGGAGGGGTATATCGAAGAGAAGATTCTCATCAACCAACTAACAGAAATCATCGACCAAGTCGACCTTGATCATTCAGGCATCAAGAAGAAACTGGAGGCCGAGATTGAACGGCACAAGAAGTTCCACTCCGGCATCATGGGCAAAGCCGAAGAAATCTATTATGCAAAGGAAGCCGACATCAGGAACTATGCAAAGTATCTTCTGACCGAAGGATCGATGTTTGAGAAGCGAGATTTATTGACGTGTCTGAAGAGTAAAATAGTCCTAAACAACAAACGTGTGGATATAATTTAATGACCCCAGGAACTACTTCTTATGAGGTGAGCTTCGAGGACAGAAGTCCGACATCTTCTGTCGCATCTAGCTTCTTAAAACCACTTAATACTTTTTTCTCTGCTTCAGGCGTCCAATATATTTTAAGTTTCTCCTTAGCTCTAGTTATGGCTGTGTAAAAAATGTTATGAGTGATCATCTCTTCGCTTTCATTCGTAATCACAACCTTCACAGAACCGTATTCTAGACCTTGAGCCTTATGAATTGACACAGCATAGGCGACTTGAAATGGGACCACTGAATCTAGCGGCTCATCATCTTCGTCCGTGTCTCCTTGCTTGCTAACCAAGAATCTGACTACTGAATTCCCGTTTGCAGCACTCCCGACCAATTCAAAATCATAGCCTGATGCTTGCAATTCATTTATTGCCTTATCTATCTCAATATCAAATTGGATCTGATCTTCAGATTTATCTATACCAACAATTCGGCCTTTTAGGTTGTTATAGATTATTGGCGCAAATCGATCTGTTTCGTTAAAGAGAACAGGGTCACCAATCTTGTAAGTTTGTATGCCCCAATGCACAAGAACATTTTCATTACTACCCTGAAGAAACTTGTTTAAATTGTTTATGCCGTACAGACCGTCGTAATTTAAACAGAGAATAATTTCATCGTCCTCTAGGGTCTCAAAAATGGATTCATTTAAGACGGTGGTATAACCATTCCTCGTCATGCTTTCAAGAATATTGTCTTCAAGATTTCTAACTCTGTTCCAAAATTTAATCAGTTCTTGATTCGTAGTCCGATAAGGAACTGTTAGTTCGGATACCGCCGTTTTTGGCACAAAGGATCTTGCAACATTAAACCAGTTTCCAAATATTATCGATTCTATCTGGAATACATCACCAACCAATATAAGGGATTTAAACTTTGCCTTATTCAAAACATCAATCATATCTTTATTACTAACGGTGCTGCACTCATCAATAATAAGGAGATCGAATTCTGTTTCGGTATTTCGATGCGATAGGAATTTAGCAACCGTCTGAAAGGTGCTATTTGATGCGTTAACTTTTCTCTTCAAGTTATCAATGGCGGGATTGGTATTGGCTAAGTAGAGCTTCTGATTCTCGTTGAAAAAGTTTGATATGTGGTTTATCAACGTTGATTTTCCAGTACCAGCTGCACCGTATATCAATGCCACTTCAGAATCTGTAAACATCTGTCTTAGAATCCTTTCCTTATCTTCGCAGTCAATTTGATATGCGGACGACTTCAGCCACGAATCTACAGAATTCGAATAGTTGTTTATCCCACCTGATGACAACTCTTTGAGTCTTTTAATTATGTCTAAAGTATCTTTTTCATAACCGTTTATATAAATAAAATCTCTAAAGTTTTCTAACTTGCGATGTGTGTGCTTGTAGTAAAGCTCAGCGTTGTAAGTAGCGACTAGCTCTGCAATCTCTTCCTTTGTCTGAGGTAAACCTTCTACAGGCGTATATAGTTTTCCTTTATTTTCTGTATTGTCCTTAATTAGTCTTGCAAAAAGTTCATGCTCTCGATCTGCTGCACTAATACACTCAAAAACATCTGAAATCTTTGGGTTGTGTCCTATCAGTGAGGAGTTGAAAGGCATTGTATCGAACGGCTTACATCCAAGATTGAAGCCTAAATCTTCTCGAAGTTTGTACCCGCCATAGCGACTTCGTTGTAGCTTTATAATCCTATTGTTTAAAGATCGCAGTAAATATCTCACCACGTTAGTACCAACTTCATTACCCCTAACCAAGGCCTTTGCCTTATCTAAGACAGTTAGGAAGTGTATTGCTTGTACCCCCTGAGCGATACGGCTTTTCGCAGCATCATAGTAATCATCAGAGAGATCGATAAGCTCAACGAAACTTAGACTAGTCTCTGTCAAAAAACTCATCAGGTTTTTGTATTCCGTACTCTTTGATTGAATATCTACATTCTCACCCAAAATGCGACTAAAGTTGTTAAGCTCGCAAGGTCGAACAGAAACCTCCCATTTATCAATGATGTGAATAGGCATCTTTTTGCCCAAGACCTCAATATCGTCATGTATTACGGAAAGTTTAACGGCGTAATTATCGGAAATATCTAGCTTGGTAAAAGCGATGACTCTATCAAATTTACTAACTTGAGCGCTCGCAATTGTAAAAGTGACTTCGTAGTATATTTCGTGCTTAACAAAAAATGGTTTGATCTTCTGGATATAGTACCGATCACTATAAGGACTGACCCTTCTCGCTTTTGTTGGGCGTTCGATTTTCTCCACTATCTTTTCGTAATATTCCTGCAAGGCAGGATCCGTATTTGTTGGGAACTTATCAATATTACTTAGCACCTCTAAGCCATAGGTGTTCTTAAGACGGGATTTAATCCTGATTAAATACTCATAGTATTTCAGCATTAGGCGTTCTGAGTTTTCTTTGCTCTGCGTATAGTGTGAGGCCACTCCTTGTAAAAAATTATGAAATCTCCTCAAGTATGCCAGCGATCCCTTCGGTTGTATTCTATTAGGCGCGTTCTTTAAATCTTCAAATGTAAAATCAATGTCTTGTCCGTTTGATTCTTCTTTTAGGGCGATATGCTCAACAAAATTCCTAAGCTGAGCCAAGATATTCTGCGACAAAAGACCTCTTTCTGAGGCGTGGAATTTATCGATATTTTCACAGATGGCTGTATCGATCGTTAGTATTTCACTATCCAGTCTATTCATAACTAGAATTATATAGAAAATTCACTCTAAAGCACTTAGTCCCAAACCGACCCCTCTAGGTCCTTCGATACTTTTCTAAAATGCTGGCTGTCTGGGATTCGAACTTTCTCCCGCCAAGCCCCACAAGGCTTTCTGAGCGAATTTTATCTTCTGAATTTGACCCGTCTCGGACTAGTGCTTTTCAGCAACAATGTAGCGACAACCCTCTGCACTCACTTTAGCCGCATGAGGTGTATTTCGAGCGATAAATATATTGCTCCCCGTACTATGAGACATGTTCGTAACCACCCCATCAATTAAAGAAGTTATTGAGATCTGTCCTCTTAGAACGACGAGATGAGTATCAAAGTCATGTTCATGTTCCTCGTCTACTTCTCCAGGTTCAGCTTCATAAGGCCAGACCTTGTCGTACCCTTGCGAAGTTAAATCATCAATAATCTTCTGTTCATCCATATAGCCAAACTATACGCTTATCGCAAAATGAGACAAATGGGACACGCCTCCCCATTAAGGATTGGCGTCCCATTTTTAGCCCTAGCATAGCTGATATGGCCTTATCTGATAAACACGTTCAGGAGATTGATATAAGAGCTTATGCAAAGTATCTATTACGCGAAGGAAAAGATATGGAGAAAAGAGAACTGCTCGGTTGTCTACGCGGGAAAATTGAACTGAAGGAAAAAGTGGTATCACTAAGACCTAGTTCTTAATTATAAAATAACTATCTACACGCTTCGTCCAACTATCATCCGACAATACTTCATCGTAGGGATTCTGTATGATTGTAGGAACATAGGTTGAATTTGCCATTTCGTCTCTATTTATTAAATAGAGGAAATATCTCTTCCCTTTTAGTCTTGAGACATCTATTTCATTGCGTGACCAATGAAAGCTTGGAGTACCTGAAAAGGATTTTACTTCTATAAACCGATCGAGCTCTGTTGAAGATTCATCTTCGTAGGAGATCAAATCATATCCTGCGGCGACATCATATCCAGAAATCAATTCAACATTGCCCAAACTTGAATGTTTGGCCAATCTTTTTCTTTCATATTCGAGGGCATATGATTCTGCCTGTTCTCCATAGATTTGTTTCCTTTCTAGAAGAGCCTCGAGTTCTTCAATGCCAAGTTTACGCTGACGTATTTCAGGTAAAATCTGTTGATCAAACAGCTTCTTATACCTTGAATTAACTATATATTTTCTGATGCTCTTCTCAGGATGAGGGTATAAGAATTCAAAACTTACCAGCAATTGCCTAAAACTAGCATAGCGGAATCGAAAAGCTGAACCATCAATTTGAATCAGTTTATATATAATGTCGTATGAGAGATTCTTGGGACAGAATATTTCATGAAAAATTTCATCTTCCTTTACTACAGCCAATAGCATCTCAAGTAACTTGTTCGCAAGGTATCTCTCGTTTACGAGCATTGGCACCAAAGAAGGGTTTAGTGTGATGTTTCCACCGCTATCGATGGTCACTGCACCAATGGCTTCAACTAAGGTAAGACAGCCATCAAAGACAGAATTGTCATCTACAATCCTGTTATAAAAATAACCTCTTACGTGGCTAGACGTCCAAGGGAGTTCTGCTCCGTGGAGTTGGTTAAATAACTCTGCAAAGAACGCTGGCGTGCCAAGGTTCTCATATTGCTCAAGCTCTTTTAGCATAATCGTCTATAAGAGCTGTTATCAAATCTGTTTCGTCAGAGTCATTAAGTCGAGCGAAAAGTGGTATTTCTTCATCGATAATTCTTTCCATTCTCTTGACCTTCTCCTCTAATTTATCGTGAATGACTCCATCAATAGAATCTTGTGATAAGAAATAGTAATAATTAGTCTCTTGATTGTCCGCTAGGCCATATCGGTGTATACGATCTTTTGATTGAAGGAAGTTAGAACAGTTATAATCACGCTCCATGTAAATAGCGTTGTGACATCCCTTATGCAGAGATATAGACTCTGACACGGCAAATGGGTTTGCGATGATTACCTGAAAATCACTGTCATTCGGATCATTGAATTTTGTGATAATTACCTCCCTCTCTGATTGTTCAACCTCTCCAATAAGTAGACGAATCGGAATACCATTCTCCATTAGATACTCTTGAAGTTGTTTGGCATTCTGTATGAATATCGTCCAAATAATTGCCTTACCATTACCTGCAAGGATTTTTTCTTCTAACAACTTCTTAATTTCATAGAATTTCTTAGGGGTCTCTACCTTCTGATAGTTATATATCTTTGAGAGTATCTCTGAATCATCTTGAAATTCTTCAGGCATACGTCCGCCTATAGAGATTCTTGATTCGTAGTCGTCAGCATAGAGGGTTTCTACTATGGGCTTAAGGAGCAGAGAGGGATTTGTAGCTGCCTGTCTTAAACGAATTAATTTCGCTTTATTTAAGACATCTTTTGCTGCCGCCGTATTACTATTTTCAAAGGAACGTATGTATTTTGTCTCAATAAAATCATAGATTTCTCTTTGGTGAGAATCCATATCAACCATTACGTTATTCTCCTTAACTGGAGGCAATTTAAGATCAGACTTTTTAATACGTATAAAGTAAGGTGAGATATTATCTATGAATTGCTTTACTCGATCGCTATCGGGCAAAGCTGTTTTGGTCATTTCAACTAAATTATCGTAGTGGAAATGTAGTATGTCCTTATAGCGATACGGATATAGATATTGGAATAAGTTAAATAAATCCTCATAGCCATTGGGAACTGGTGTACCGCTAAGAATGATTCTGGAGACCGCTTCTTTTGAAATCTCTACGGCGCTCTTGCCCCATACACCCTCAGGATTCTTAATTCGGTGTGCCTCGTCAACTACCACCATAGTCTTATTTCTCTTTAGAAAAGAAAGTATTTCATTTTGAAGATGAACAACACCTCCATGATATATAAGGGTTAGTTCAGCAGGATTACTCGAAAAAAGGTGTTGCTCCTTATGATTACGCAAAACCTTATCGTCCCCTGACAATCTTTGCGAGGTGGGCTTTTCACCAAAACAAGCCTCATATTCATTTTCCCACGGCGCGAAAGATGAAAGCGGGCCAATCACAAGAAGCTTGTCGACGTGTTTAGGATGATCAGTAGGAAGACTTTTTAGGTAGGTATACGCACCGTAAACAATTGAGGTCTTTCCTGCACCTGGCACTGCAAAATTACAAGCATTTTGCGAGAAAGCCATGTGAAAAGCAGACAATAATTGCAGAGGATATAAAGGACGTACGATTTTATCCTTTAATGCCTTCTGAAAGGAATCGAAGTCTACAACTAACTCAGGTTCATCCTTGAACCGATTGTTACGGATATCTCGTGCCTTCTCTGAGAATTCCTTAAATGTCTGTTGCTCACGATCAAAGCTAGAAACATCTTTCTTGGTTTCTATCGAAAGTTCAACATCGAAAGAAAACTTCTCCATGAGCATTTGAATCTCTTGGAGAACTTTAATTTTAGTCTTATCTTCAAATGGTACTAACATTCCCTCTTCGTGAGGGGTGTATTGTAATCTCTTGAGCGAGAAAAGCAGTCTAGAATTCGCAAGTAACTCTGGGATATTACCTGTTAAATAGAAACTATGTCTCTCGTTATCTGTATGAATATTTATAGATTGGCTCATGAATATTCATTATCACAGCGATTTAACGTCTTTCTCAATTTGATAAGCTAGACGCGATATTTCCTTTACCTTTTCGAGCATACCTTCCTTGTCAATCGATCCCGAATTCAATTCAAGAGATTCGAGCAGATTCGCAACTAAAGAGACCGTTTCCTCAGGAGACTTCTTCTTTAGCATTCCTATGAGAGTCTGGATCAATTCTTCAACCTGCTCAATGACTTCAGGCGCTGAGAAGGCTTTGTGCTTTTGATCAATAGATTCAATAGCCTTTCGCGCATTACTTACGAGCTTGAGAGGTTTATCAGCAGCTTCAGCATAGCCGAGGTCTGTCACATGTTCTTCAATATTCTTTGTCAGAACATCCAATACCTCATCTCTGAACTTTGCATCTCTATTTGAGAGAGATGCTTCAATATTTTCAGAGTTATAATCAATTGGATATTCAAAATCTATCTTTTCGATTGCGGGGGTAACTGCCGCAAAGTGATCTTCGCTAAAACTAGCCCACAGTTTCTTGTCTCCAAAGAAATGTTTCTGCTTTTGACCATCAGCGATGTAACGAAACTGTTTTCCATCATAGGATTTTCCAATCTTAGCGCGAATATAGTCAAAAGAAATTTGTTTAAGATCATCTACATCCATTTGGCTGTACCCATCGAATCCTTTATTAGACTCTTTATCGTGGAAAGTATTTAGCCATTTCTTTATATACAAGAAGAGGTCTTCCTTACCGTCGTTTGGAGTGTCAGCCATGGAGTATATCCCGTCGTACTTTAGATACTCGAGATAATCATCTATCATTTTGACTACCTCTAGCCAGTCTTCAATAACTCCTTTTTCCTCCCCCATCCATTCAGCAATCTGCTTTATGGCATCATCGTGAGTTTCTTGCTCTGTAAGCTTCTTATAGATTTGTTTTGCTTTGAGATACTTCTCGATTGGGTTATAGCCGAGCTTCTCATCCTCACCCATTTGGTATGTTGTCTCCAGCTTCTCAATCTCAATAGGATCATCTTCAAGGGCGACAGGAAGAACTACTGCTTTAAAGTGGCGATGCTTTTTAATTCTGTTAAGAAGCATCAAGCGCCGATTTCCATCGATAACGATTCCATCTTTGGTTACAATACCAATCTTCAATTGACCCTTATCGGAGATATCTTTCATAGTGATATCGTTTCTCGATTCCTTGGATTTCCAAAGAAGATTCTCGATGAGCTTCTTGCCCTCATCGGATTCAGGATTTATATCCCGTCCCTGCTTTTCAAGAGTCTTTGTTCGACTAAGAATTCGTCCGTTGTACCTGTTGTAAATCAAATACTCGAGAGGAATCTCATATACGTTCATTGACACGAGCTTTCCATGCCAGAGAATATCTTGCTTGCCGTAGGGTTCGCCAGCAGTGATTTCCCCAATCTTCTGACTTCGAGTGGCTTTGTTCATGCAGTCTTAATCATCATATTCCCTGCATTTGAGCCTTTTGTCAATTACGACACAAGTCTATTGAGAGCGTACATGGCGAGGACTTGTCGGATAGGTAACAGATTCTTTCCTGGAAGAAAATCTGGAATTTGCATGTGTTTTTCCGTTGAATCAAACGCGCGTATGAAGTCACTAATTTCATCTACCAAACGTCCAGGCTCATGAGGCAAGCGAGAGTTTTCTAACACGTAGGCTTCTTGAAACTTGTGAGTATTACCAATAACAGCTTTAAACTTTTCATTAAATTCCTGAGTAAATTTTGTACTCAAGTCCTTATTATTTACTTCAATAAATTTAGCAATTTCTTTGAATTGACTCTTAGTGAGAATTTTAATAGTAAAGTCTTTACCAGAGCCCATGAATACAGATGAATACCACTCTGTGACTTCAGGAGAATCGATTGGAGATACCGGATTAAAGTTCGTTAAAGCAACCGTCATATTACCATCCTTAAAAGGATGCCTTCGGAAACGCGCATTTAGTTTCCTTTTTGGCGGATCATTAAATTTCTTTTCAGAGAAAGTATTTATGTTCTGAATCCTGTCTAGCTTACCCTTAAGAGAATTGAAGGTAATTTTTGAAACGGGAATTACACTTAATCCAATAGATAGTCTTACGCTCTTGGCAAGAGCTGAACTCATAGGAGGACAAACGGCATTACCAACCTGTCTCCATTTTGTATTCTCCGCTCCTGAGAATTGATACGAGTATGGAAAACCCATGAGAGTTGCTATCTCGCGTATAGTAGGTAATCTGTATTCCCCATCTCCTCGTCGACTATATTCTGATTTGTATATTAGAGATTCTCGTGTGGTCATTGAACGGGTTGCCATGATAGTACGGCTCGGGTTCTTCTCGTCTTCAGGAAAGGACATCTTTCCCATGAAGGGATGATTTACCTTTAGATATTGAGCATTCCTCCACTGGATTTCATATATACCTGAATCATAGAAATGATCAGTCATATCCTTCATCTTAAAAGATGTGGAAGGATAATTAGGGTCAGAAAATAATTTATTTGATAGCGGCAAATTAGGCGCAGGCATCTTTCCTTTTACCTCTCCAATGCTGCGATACGTCTTGCTCATAAATTTTTCTAGGTTCGGGAACTTGCCCGTAGAGATGATCTCACCACACACAAAACGTTCTCGTTTTTGAGAGACACCAAATTCAGCTGTATTTAATACGATTCCGTTTGATGAGCCGTTCAGAGCAATCTGATTAGGATCAAAACCGTGATTTCTTGCCCATTCAGTCAGATCCAGCTCGCTAAATGTATAGGTGGGACGAATATAGTTCCTAGAGTTCGGAACATTCTCCATAAACCATGCCTTTAGTTGCGACGATGGCTGGTGCTTTTTTATAGCGATTACACGCAGATAGGATTCGATCAATCGAATACCGAGTGTCTTATCAGCTTTACCTCCTTTGTTAGAGAGAGAGAAAAGCACGCAAGGAGGACTTCCCACGATAACCTCTGTATCGGGCAGCGAATTTATTTCTTCAAGCGAGTTGCCAAATTCGAGCACGTCTCTAACCTTGTCATTAAGATTGTGATTAAGGTTGTGTGTCTCTATTGCCGGCAACCAATTATCGATACCCATAACGACTTCAAACCCTTGCTGACGAAAGCCTTCGGAGAAGCCTCCGGCACCACAAAAGAAATCAATGACTTGGGGTTTTCGTTTCATGAAAAATAACTACTTACATTCTATATCTTACAGGACTATCGACACAAGATCCAGCGTCGAGTAACCAAAGGAAGAAAATCACCTCATTGAGGTGGTTTTCTTCCTTTGGTTATATCAATGCGTCTCGGACGCCAGAACCTATCTCAACTTGGCTGGCCGTCTGGGACGGTATTCGAACAAATATATATCTTTTATATTAAGAAAACTAGAAACCCTTTTCTTCACGACGAACGGTATAAAAATAATCCTTCTGTTCTTTATTAATAAGTCCCGCAGAATACAGATTCTTAATCAAGACAGTTTTTGTCGTGCCATCTACCCACGCGCGATAAAGGGAAAGGATGGATTCATATGTTGGCGGTGTATTCTTTAAATCTCTTACAAACAAAAGCGCCACAGAGTTTTGTTCTACCGTCTCAACGAACACATTATGCAGCGCCTTTAATACAGGACTGCTAGTTGTTCCTCGAGCCAAGACCTTGAGGGAAAATTCCTCAAGCAAGTTTAGTAATGTAATCTGTCTGTCCAGTATCTTTGCGTCTAATATAAAACTTGGATATGCAGTTTTTGCATCAAAAAATATCTCTAATTGTCTATCAAAATTTGTAGGCAACTCTTCTTTTATTTCTACTATGGAAGGTTTCTTGAGGCTTATTCTAGAGACTACGAACTGAGGATCCTTTTTAATCATTTCTTTTCTAACTGAGTCAGACTCTGGAATTATTATTTCGCGAAAAAATGTTATCTGATCAATTGTTGAGATGATTTGATCCTGTTCTTTTTTATATAAATACGCCAAGAGTGCGACTACAATTGAGAGTGAGCCGCCGATACTAAAAAGATGTTCGATATCTTCTATACTGAACGCTAGGAAGATTACTGAAAATACCAGAAAAGCAGCAAAGATTATTAGACACCAAGCAGCACCTGTCTTTGTTAGATTATAAGTCAATTTGCTGGCCGTCTGGGACGATATTCGAACAAATCTAGCTATCTATTAATAAACAAGGGGGTCAATTGACCCCCTTGTACTAGTCATATCCTCTATCTTCTATGATGAGCTTTGTAGCGGGAAATTTCCTCTCACATGAAAGATCTGCTGATCCCGATATATCATCCTTGGCGTTTAACCTTAATGAATCAATTTCAACTTCAAGCTCCTTTCTGTAAGAAACGGGATGAGCAGGGTCTGAAAGCCGAATCTTTACTCTAAGTAAGACGTGCCATTCCTGTTCCCTATGCGGACATATAGGAAATGGGCTTGCGCGCCAACCTTTAAAACCGCCACGAATTTCAATATTGTTCGTTAGCGATGTACATACTGGGCAACGAAATACCTGCTTGGAACGAAAGGTATCTTTCTTATTTCCCAGCTCGGGAATAAGGTCATTTTCCAGATCAATAATTTTAATATGACCAGTCACGATACTTCTCCTTATAAAGGACAAAAGACCACCTCCGGGAGATGGCCGTCTGTTCGGTTGGTTACATCTTCCCTTACGGGCTGGAATTCGCACCTTACCGATTATAGGCAGGTTGCGGATAGAGTATTGGGCCAGAACCCTTTGCACCTCTATGCTCTTGATGTCTTGTCTGTAAACAGGATAACACAATATATAAAAAATAGACCCCTCTTTTTGGAGGGGTCTAAGGTTGAGATCGATATTCCGGTATTACCCGGTTTTTCGATCCTTCCTTTCTCTTTGCATCTTGGATCGCATACCACGAATAGCAGCAACACTTCTGCCGAGCTTGGTTGCAAGCATATCGTCAGAAGGGCGATCGTTGGCGGTAATCATTTCGATATGCCGCAGTGACCACTGGTCACCATGGTTATCGGGATCATCAACGATATTGCTCAGATTGGGGATCGAGCGCACAGGTGTGCGACCTACCCACTCGCCAAACACCGAACGAGCAACACGTAGCTCTCCATCCAGAGATTGGACAGATCGCGCGAGTGCAGCCCGTTCTTCTGCATTGAGGCTTCTGTTGAAGGCACTGTTCGCCGAGAGTCGCTTCATCCAGCGAGCGAACATATCGATACGAACACGAACTTTATCAGCGGAGAAATCCCGCTTTGTTCTTGGTGCCATCTCGCCCGCGTCACTTGTAATCAACTGCCGAAGCTCGCTGATTGACAGACCCTCAGAGAGAGCTTTCTGCGCGTAATACACTTGTTGTTCACCCGTAGGCAAACGAGCAAGTGCTTGGACGAAGTGGAGGGCGAGTTTCTTCTCAGCAATCATTGCCTGAACATTCTCAGGCATACTGAGCAATTCCATCCGCTTCCGAACGAACGCTTCGCCCTTATGCGTTCTTACGGCTACTTCCTGCACACCAAGCCCGTAATCCTTCATAAGACGGAGGAACGCGTGTGCCTCCTCAAATGGATTCAGGTCTTCTCGATGAAGGTTCTCGCCGAGTGCAATCAGCAGATAATTCAGAGGACTGGTCTCCTCAATCACGAGGGCTGGAATTTCTTCCATACCCTTATGACGTGCTGCCCGAAGACGGCGTGAGCCGATAATGAGTTCGAATTTGAATTCATCACCAGGGGCAACGACAATGGGCTGAAGTAGTCCATCATCTTCGAGAGAATTGCCCAGTTCTTGAAGAGGCTCATTGGCATAATGGGTGCGAAGTTGCACCACAGTTTCTTGGATATCAGCAACCGGAATCAACTTGAACCCGTGCTTAGTGATAGCTGAAATACTCATTGCATTCTCCTTTTCTTAGCAAGTGTTCGTGAAGTTTCAAGAGTCGCGTTGTATTCATCTACATGCATGCGACGCAGCCATGCTTTTGTTGACCAGGTCTGGCAATGTAAACGGTACTGAATTCCTGCGGCTTCCACCGCTTGACTCCAGCAACCGAAATACTTTATCGCAGCTGCAATAAGACCACTACGACCAACTCTTACTTCCTTTAAACTAAGGCGGACACCTTGCGCCTCAAGACCTTTAATTCCTCGGAGTACTTCTTCACGTGTCCAGAAGTTCTTGCGGCCCTTTCGAATTTCAGCGTAATTTAAGCTAGCGCGTTCAATTGCGCATGCCCATGTTCCGAATACTTTCCGACCAGCTGCAAGAATATAACTGAATTCGCTCCGTTGTAGGGCTTGGGTGTAAAGCTGTACTCCATTTGCATGAAGACGCTGAATCTCTTCAGTCACACTCTTTTCAGTCCATTTCCTTTTGGGATCTGGATCGATTGGAGCGAAACCTGCAAGTACTCGTGCCTTAGCCCAACCACCTTTACCCAAGTGTCTTTTAGCTGCTTGATATAGACCTCTATCTTCTTCATAGACAACAGCCCCACTTATCGATTTCTCGGAGTGTGCTCTATGTATGACTGCTTCAATGATTACTTCTATGGACCAGTTGCGCAGTTTTACCTTTCGCAACCTGTCATAATTCAGACCAGCAGCTTCCACTGTTTGAGGCCAACCACCGAAATATTTAGTTGCAGCACCAAAGAGACGTTGTTGCTTTGTCTGTACGTAATTGGAATTCAAGGGAAGACCCTGTTCGTACAAACTCTTCAGTGTCGCAATTATCTTTTCCTTATCCCAGGACTGGCGATCAATTGCAATTCGTGAGACTGATGAATATTCAATCCCACATGCCTCAACAGCCTTTCTCCAGGTACCATGATATTTCGTAGCAGCCCAAAGTAGATTTCGGTGAGCTTGGTTGATTGAGGTTAGATCAAGAGCCTCTCCATTATCTTGAAGTGTTTTAATCGCTGAGACAACGGCCTCAGCGGTCCATATTCTGGGCATTTGAGGTTCCTTTCTCAGCTATGGTTCTATCAAAGAACCAGGTTAAATTCCTATTACTTTATATATTAAATACAGAATAAGTCAATTCAAGATCGTCCAGGACAATATCCGAACTAATTTATCACTTTTAGAAGTGTGAGTGGAGCTTTCTTATACCCACTTTTTGAATTTAAAATATGAGACGAACAGCGTGGCGGTCACCACCATAGCACCGTCTGGGACGATATTCGAACAAATTTAAGTAGGTTGTTCATTGAAGTTAAAATCTGAGATAATGATGCGCTATATTGTTTAGATGGAAACGGTCAAAATTCCTCTAAAAGCGCTTCCGGGAGTTCTTTTAGTAATTCTTGCTATTGTATTCATTAGCGCGCCAGGCTCTACAACATATTTTGCAAAATGGTGGCCAATAATTCTGGCATTTGGAATTTTCTCCTCGCTGTACGCTTACCTGAATAAAAAGAAGTTCTCTAAATTAAAATCAGTGCTTTTTACATCTATTGGTCTTGCATTAATATTGATTGCAGTTTCGTGTTATCAAAATATTCTATGTAGTAATCTAGGCCACTATTGGGTAAGAAATGTATATACGCGATCTACTATGTTTTCTTGGGAATCGTGTAGTAGTAATGAGTCCTACTTAGATGATATTGATTTCGAGACTCAAAAATGGATTGATGCTCAACCGTTTTGGAAACTCTTTAATAAATAGGTACTGATTCCAGCAACATAACTATTGCCCTGCAAAAATTAACCCAATAACTGCAACAGCGATGACCGCCAAGATAATAATAAAAGCCGTACCACCAGAAATTCTTTTCTTTATGCCTGTTGGCTGCGGGCCCATCTGCGCGGGCACTGGCTCGCTTACTGGCACAGGCCGAGAAAGGCGGGAGACATTATGAAATAGGTACCAGGTCACAAGCGCACTAACTACAATACTGATTATATTGGGTGCTGTTTGGCTCATGACCCAACTACTAATTCCTGGTATAAGCGCAAGCAAGAAGGAAATTATTAGGAACCATTTCACATATTTAACCTTTTCTGCATTTAGGTATTTGGGAAGAGTAATGGCGAAATAAAGCAAAATAATCGCTTCTATTATACCTACCAGAAAGCCCATTATTGCGCTCACAGATCCGAAAAGATATTCCCCACCGAGTCCGATAAAGCTCATAGCAAGACTGAAGAAACCAAATGATATGAGATATAAAACTGCGATTGCTCCAAAGAACAATCTGAGTGAAGTGCTTGATTCTTTCATGGATTTGAATAGCTATTAAAAGTCTTTCCTTCCATAGTAGCACTTTCGCTACCACAAGAGACACTGCCTGTGGAGAGCTTCATACAAAGCTTATATGAAGTAGTGCTTACTCTTTCATACGATACGTTTACTTCTTTAACAGGAGTATTGGAAATTTCTTTTAAATATCTTGGTATAAGTTCCGCTAATGTCTTCGGATAGGCACCTTCTTCTGTTCGGTATTTATCGAGAGCTATTTGTGTTTTTAGTTCCTTGATTGACACATAAGAGACAAGTTCTTCGGCTGAAACAGATGAGGGATTATTTTCTATTCCAGAAATCCACGAATGGAATTCGTAAAGGACATAACAAGAAATTATAAGTATTAGTAGTGTGACAATAATCGTACTGCGGGGAATCTTCATTTCTTTTCACCGTAGCATATATTAATCTTCGAAGAGAGTGAGTTGTGTATTATCGAATTATTCGTCAAATTACACCACACGGGGGTGCAACCTTTTGATTTGGGCACTGGTTATATGCTGGTAGGAAGCACAGATAAATAAAATAAACCCAACAAAACATTCAAATTAAGAAGAAATCTAATAAAAACCACAACAATAAGCATATAAAAATATAGGAGTAGCCCGGCAACCAGCCGGCTTTTTGCTTTTAGGTCGAAAATACAGGCATTCATTACGCCCCAAAAGGGCGTTTTCTATTTCCTGAGGAGTTCCACCACTGCGCCCATTCAAACCACTATGGAATTTACCGAGCATTTAATTGATCGAACTAAGCGCTACTTCTCAGCCCGTCTGGGGCTTGAGATTAGCGATGAGACCGCAGATGAGTATCTGGGTCAATTTGCTGAACTCTATTCGTCCATGGCGGTTTTTGCGGCTTGTGGGGAGCGCGGGGTTGCGCCTGACACCGACGCTCGCTTAAGCGACGAGGGGGCAGGCGCGCCAGCGCCTGACTTGATATCCCCTCACAGTTAGTGATTTTAAACATGCCCGTTGTCTTCAAGAAATATGGTCAAGTCGTTGAAATCACTGAATTCGAGAAAACGCCTGCCCCCAAAGTACGGCTACGTCGTCCTCGAGAGAGGGATTTTGTACACCAACCTAGGCGATCCGATAATCTTCGCCGAACCGCACAAATATGTGTGCGGAGGGTGCATGCTGGCATTGCGCTATTTGGGGTGCCGCTCCTGGCTACCTTCACCTTCGCTGGAGACGCTTCCGATGCTTCATACGCAAACGATTCCCTACGCGACTTCCAAGTGCGGTTGCGCCGTAAATTTCCTGGTGCGCAATCCCTCTTTATTCCTGAACTCTCCCCTCGAGGTCGAATCCACTTTCATGGGCTTCTCTTTAACGTGCCATTGCATCTCGGAGATACGCGCCAAGGTAAACGCCGACTTCAAGACGGGACGGAACGCCAAACGAGAACCTTGGCTACCCTTTGGGGAGAGGGTTTCGTTGATGTCCTCCAAACTGACGGTTCTCCAGCACTGGCAGGTTATCTGGCCAAATACCTCACCAAATGCGGTGGAGAAATAATGTTTACTGCTATGAGACTCCTTCGTATATCGCACGGGTTCCCTAAAGAAACGATTATTCGCGGAGAACATGCTGAACAGCTTAAGTATGCGTTCTTAGAACGTGAACCTGTAAAAGAATGGGAAACGAAACATGACTTTCTTGGCAATATGACTAAGAAGACGTACATTTTGCCTAAGCCCGACTACGACCCTCTTGAAGACATTCTCTCACCATGAAGTACATCCTCTATTGCCGTAAGTCTACTGATACTGAAGACAAGCAGGTTCTTTCGCTTGAATCTCAAGAACGTGAACTTATTGGTGTTGCTAAACGAGAAGGATTAGAAATTGTCTCCACTCTTCGAGAAAGTCGTTCTGCTAAAGAACCTGGTCGCCCTATCTTTAACCAAATGCTTAAAGATATTTCTAAAGGAAAAGCTGATGCTATTCTATGCTGGAAAGTTGATCGCCTTACTCGCAACCCTGTAGATGGCGGACAAATTCAATGGCTTCTACAGAATGGGAACATAAAGAACATCCGCACTTTTGATCGGAACTATAGTCCTTCTGACAATGTTCTTCTCATGAGTATTGAACAAGCAATGGCTACGCAGTACGTTCGTGATCTAAGCGAACTAGTGAAGCGTGGTAATCGAGAAAAGTTAGCTCGGGGAGAATGGCCGAATCATGCACCATTTGGATATCTAAATGATAAAGCAACTAAGAGTATCAAAATTGATAAGAAATTATCTCCGTATGTAGTACGTGCTTTTAATCTCTATGCGACTGGTGGCTACACGCTTCAACAAATCGTAGAGGTCTTGTATGAGGAAGGTCTTCGAACTCGTACGGGAGGAAAGGTATTCAAGAATCAGATACATCGCTTCTTTATAAATAAGTTCTATTGCGGACTCATGGAGCGAGATGGCGTTGTATACCCTGGGAAACATAAAGCTATCGTTTCAGTTTCGCTCTTTAATACATGTGATGACATCCTCCATGCTCGTAAGCACCCACGGCCTAAAAGAAATTTCTACTCTGCTCGAGGATACCTTCGGTGCGAATCCTGTGGTTGCGCCATTACTGCCGATACTCAGCGTGGGCATCAGTATTACTATTGTACGAACGGTAAACAGGGTTGTGATCAAAAAAAGAAATACATACGCTCTGAAGCAATAGATACCCTCCTTTCAAAAATGTTCCTTGAACTTAAATTTGATGAGGAGCTTATTTCCATTTGCGGTGAAGCATACAAAACTCGCTACCAAACAAAGACTGACTATGTCGCTTCTGCTCGAGAGAACTTAAACAAAGAACTTGCTTCCCTTTCCGAAGCAGAATCTCGTCTCACTGATGGCTTTGGCTCTGGCTTAATCCGCAAAGAACTCTTTCAAGAAAAGATGCAGGAGATAGCTAATAAACGAGTTGAACTTCAGAAACAAATAGACGAAATTGAATCAAAAAATGGAGTAGCCGCTGTAACTTTCGAACAAATACAAAACGTGTTTATAGAAGGCAGTAGAGCCGCAGAAAAGTATTTGCTTGTTGATGATGTAGAAAAGCGAGAAATGCTTCAAAAACTACTTTCGAACATGACCATTGAAAATGGAAATATGGCGCAGATACAATTCAAAAGCCCATACAACCTACTCGCACTAACACCTAAAAATGCTGATTTTGAAACTTTGCTGGCCGTCTCGAGTTCGAACCGTATAGAATCAAGCCCTGCTTAGTCCGTTTGGTGAGTTTTCAAAATTCAAAACGACGCGTCTCGTGCACCTAGGAAAGTTACAAAAGTGACACAGGAACGAGGTTTTGAGTGTCACATAAATAGTTACATCGCACTGTCACCTTCTTCCGTATGGCGAGCGTACGCCTGTAGTTAAAAGGATAAATCCAACTACAGTGAATGAGACTACATAAACAATAGTAGCGATTATTGGGAAGTAATCGTTCGCGTAAAGTTCCGGTCCTCCTATCAGTCCTATAAGGAACATAATGAAAAAGTAGACATAGTTATAGAGGACACTTCCAAGTACCCGCCATCGTCCCGTGATTAGATATCTAAGTACTGCATACGCGAGGATAGCCAGCAGTACCCCAAGAGTTCCGAGCCAATGGTGTGCGAGGAATGAGAGAAGAATATCCCATCCTATCCGATAGTCATGGGCAGTCGCTTGAGTAATACCGGTAGTAAGCAGATCTACCGTCTGCTTTATGTAATCTGGTCCGAATGGCGAGGGGGCGGTATTCATCTTAATTACTCAAAACGCTTCTTACGTTGACGACTAACACGCTTACACTCAAGAGTGCCGTGACGGCCGCGATCCCTTGGGTCATTGAAGTAGAAACCTTTGAGCGAAGATGTATCGCCAAAATATTCCAGAACGGCCATACCGTAATGAGAAGTCATATCCAGATTATCGGTTACGGTTCGAGGCGTATTGCGGTAAATGTAAGCAAGGGACTCATTTTCGTTTTCATTCGTGCCGACATCTGCAGTAATGCTATACGAAGCCGACCGAGGCGTGTAGAGACAAACCAAGGTTGTAAGTAGGCTCTGTCGCACTTCAAGCACGACAGGATATTCTCCGTTATCGTAGCTAGATACTACTGAGCCTTCATATCGGCCACCAAGGTACGGGAAGTGAATCCATGAGAATGGCGGAGTCTTCCAAATCCAGCGTTCGTAGATGAGGAAGAATATACCAAGAACAAGCACTACCGTAGGTGGTTGGACGACACCCCATGCAAGCAGTGGATTATTTGAGTTGATCGCAAGAGACATTATCTCTCCGACTTTTCCAGCGACCCACGTTGCGGGGCCAATAGTGATTAGCGTGAATAACAAGTAAAACTTATAGGTTGTGCGATGTTTCTTCATACTAGTAGACGTTGAAAGCATTATTCCAATGCTGTGTAGCAACCGCTGCTGTCGGGGCAGAGAATGCAAGCCGTGCGTGATTCACAGATTCGGATAGCTGAGCGACGAACTGACGTCGCGCGCCCAAATCCCAGTGCTCAGTAATATCCTCATTTCCGCACACACTCATGATACGCGTCGGTACTAACGAACGCATGTTCATAAGCTCGAGGATACTTGCACCCACGAGGATGAATCGTGCGACCGGATCTTCAACGAACTCCGCATCGTCGACTGCGTTAACCAAAGCTTCAATCTTAAAGGATGAGACCATACTCTTGTCCTGTCCGTAGTGATTCTGTTTCCAGTTCTTAAACATACGTACGGTTGGCTTATAGAGCTCTCCTGTTGAAGCGTGTTTCTCGACTCCATTCTCATAGTGCGTTCGGGGATGATTTACGATTTCTCGCCCATCACGCATTGAATAGACCACTATTGGATCTTCGTCATGAGTACTGTAGACGACCGCGGGAATAACGTCGACATTAAACGGACCAGTGAGCTTTATACACTTGTCTCCACGCTCTACAGTCCAGTCGTACTCTGGATGTCCGTCTAAAAGTATTTCAAGTTCAGAAAATATAGAATCCCAAGCTATACGATCATGCTGGTTGTTTCGTTGAGGTGAATGTACGCCGCTATACGTAGTTCGCCGTACAGCGACAATATCGACATCGTTGATATCAGATGGTGCCGTATTATTTTTGTAAGAGCCCTGAAGGAACGTATGGTGTGTAGAGCCGAGCAGAGTTTGAATATCATTCTGTAGCTGCGCAACCTGAGTGATCTTTCGTGGCGAAGGTCCTCGCAGGAGCGGTTCGACAACCGACGATGGTACGTTATGCATATATTTTAGTGTTTCTTGTCTACTGGTGGATAGGGATCATTCCCGGGCTTGACCGTATCGCTATCGCGAATCGGTCCCCCGTTCGGCTTATGAATTCGGACTTCCCCTCCTCCGGCGTTATGGGTAATCTGCTTCGCAATCTTTTCGGCTTCCTTCTGTGTACTGGCTGTAGCTGATGCTCGTGAAGCATTGTCCTTCACTACTCTCCAAACTGGTGATCCTTTCGGATTCGTAACATGGTAATTGGGCATATCTATGGCGCTTTTAAATGAGGGGTTCCTCTGCGTTATCATAAATATTAGCTTCTTTTGCCGAAGATGCAAGTATTGTGGAAGGGCGGCACAGATATGGCCTATTACTTACGGTTAGGGAAGTACACCTGCTGGACACGATGTCGTACGACGATAGGATTTACGTCGAATACGTCTGCGAGCGAGCGTTCGAGCTCACCCCTTCCCTCTTGCGTGATGACGGGGGTATCGCCGAGTAGCCCCGTGGACTCAAAAAAGGGATTGGCCGCCGTACGAAAAAGGTTCTCGGGTAGTAGAAGTGCACCCATGGCAGCATTCGCCTGAAATTCCCACCATGAATACTTTGGAGCGTCTTCAGAGGTCTTCTCAACGATGTCGCGGCAAAGCACCTTCGACATGTCTGTGTGTTCGTCATCAAAAAGTTCTTTCATCTTCCTCGTCGGCTTCATAAAAAGATGTGCATGGAGTAACGCGTGCCCAGCTTCATGGGCGAGTGTCGTACGTACACGCCGCTCAGAAGATTGAGTACCGTCTTCTTGAAGCGAACGTGATACGACGATTGCTTCTGCTCCAGCGGTGCCAAACTTTGTGAATCCAAGAATGTTAGATGGTATCTCTTCGTAAGCTGGAGTAATGCCGAGTCGCTTCTCTATATATCGTTCGATACGAATTGGCGACGGTTCATCTGGGAGCAGATTGTATGTACTCAACTCTTCAATACACATTCGCTCAATCTCGTGATTCTCATAAAAAGGCCGATCTTTATGGGGACCTTCGAATGCGCGAATATTTTTCATAAAAGTTGTTAACCCCGCTTACTCTTCTGAGCCTTTTCAATTGCAGCAATTATCTCAGCTGGACTTAAGCCACTATCTGCTGTCTTTCTAAATGCAAAAGCGTACTGCGGGTCTGCTTGTATTTGCGTTCTAATATTTTTAGTTGGAGGACGAGTATCGTGCTTATCTAATTCAACTCGCGATACCTTTAAGTTTTGTGCAATCAAATCTAGAACTTCATCAGATGGATGTCGTCTATCTAATTCAATGTCATATAGAAACGGAGCTGTTTTACCAATTAGCTTGGCAAACTCCGTGAGCGATAAATCAAGCTCGTCTCTCTTTCCTCTGATAAATGTCCCTAAGGTCATGTTGTTTTTCATATATTAGCTTGTTTAGCCGATAATGTCTAATGATAATGAATAAGGGTGGTTTATATGTGAAGCTAAGAAGTTTCAGCTTGTTCTAAGAGAGTCTTATACTTAGCCATATGCCCAAAAGTCGCACCATACATAACCAGGACTACCACAAAGCAGCTGCCCTACTGAGAGACGAGTGGTTCCTCAAGAAAGAGGCTTGGCTCAAGGTTAGGTTCAAAGAAATAGGCTGTCCGATTTCTAAGGAGCCTTTCAAGAAGTATTCGGAATACCTAGAGTGGAACGATCGGTTCTGGAAGCGGTATGGGGAAATGGAGAATGGTTCTGAGTTCAAGGAGCGTGCTAAGCAGATCACTTGTGGCAAAGAAATGCTCAATTTGGATGAGTACAACGAGCTAGAATCCTTCCGTAAAGAATACCTCCCACCTATATACGGTCAGGTATTTGGAGAAATACTGAACCACTATGGATTGAAGGATAATCCGGCATTCAAGGATTTCTTGGAGATGTACTTCTTTTTTGGGCAAAAGGAGCTATACACGTCCCCATTTCAGGTGAGTATGCGCCGAAAGAAAGACGATACATGGGAACTTCTCGTAGAGATATTTCCACACACCACTAAAGAGGATTTCCAAACTCATTGGGACTGGATTAAGAAGGAACAAGAGTTTCTCTTCAAAGATCGCATCGAAAAGAATAAGGCATGGCGGAATATGGAGCGCGATTTGCAAGTATATACAGAGTACAAAAAGTTTAGAATGGATGGTAAGAAACGCCACACTGATCCGATGATGGCGAGCGATATGTTCATATATTCAGAATTAGCGAATCAATGGCCGAAATTAACCACAAACCTTATCCGTACAATCGTGACAAGAACACGAAAGCGACTAGGAGAAATATAGCTATACAGATAAGGGATCTCTTTATCTGAAACATAGACTGCACCGAAGTTGTTTATGGTGCTTTCATGCCCATACGCGCAAAACTTTCCTGGCACACAGAGCAACGTAAAGTCAGCTCTCTCCTGCCATACGAGGCGAACCCTCGCAAACTTACTAATAAGCAATTACAAGACCTGAAGAAGAGTCTTCAGAAATTTAACCTTGTCGAGATCCCGGCAATAGATACCAACAATACTGTAGTCGCCGGACATCAAAGACTCAAAGCCCTACAGCTACTTGATCGCGGAGACGAAGAAATCGATGTACGAGTACCTAACCGCAAGCTCACAAAAGAAGAGTTTGAGCAGTATTTAATTTCTTCAAATGCCATAAGTGGAGAGTGGGATCTTGAGAAGCTTAAATCTTTTGACCTTGATCTACTCCTTGAGAGCGGCTTTGACGAGAGCGATTTATCCGATCTGTGGGCGCAGAACCTTGAAGCTGAAGACGACGACTTCGACGAAGAAAAGGAGTTTAAGAAGATAACAGAGCCTGTAACAAAAGTCGGTGATTTAATTCAGCTCGGCCAACACCGCCTTATCTGTGGAAGCTCCACAGACCCTGCCGTTCTCACTCGCCTTTTCGGTGATGATCGTGCGTCCATGATATATAGCGATCCGCCCTATAACATCAACATCGACTACAACGGCGGTATTGGTGGCAAGAAGAACTATGGTGGGAACGTTCTTGATAACCGCACCGACGCTGAATACAAGGAGTTTATCGTCAAAACCATGATCGCTGCCCTTTCTGTTGCAAAGGCTGATACTCACGTCTTCTACTGGTGCGACCAGATCTATATCGGCCTTATGCAGGAGCTGTACCGCGAACTTGGTATCGCGAACAAGCGCGTTTGCCTGTGGCTCAAGAATTCCCAGAATCCCGTGCCGTCAGTTGCATTCAATAAGTGCTACGAACCTTGCGTCTATGGCGTGCGCGGTAAGCCATATATTACAAAGTCTATTCAGAACCTGAACGAGGTACTGAATAAGGAAATTACGACCGGCAATAATCTAATCGAAGAAACGCTCGACCATCTCGACGTGTGGATGGTTAAGCGTTTGTCCGGCAAGGACTACGAACACGCAACGTCAAAGCCTCCCAAGCTTCACGAGAAAGCGATTCGCCGTTGCACAAAACCAAACGACATTATTCTCGACAGCTTTTCAGGTTCCGGTAGCACCATGATTGCGGCCGAGCAGTTGAAACGTCGCGTCTATGCGGTTGAGCTTGAGCCAGTGTTCTGCGACCTCGCCATCAAACGATACGAGAAGCTGACGGGCAATAAGGCGAAGCGCGTATGAAAAAGAACAAGGTAAAAGACACTTTCTTGGAGCAGCTTCGTAAGGTGCCGATTGTACAAGTTGCGTGTGAAAAGGTCGGTGTGTCGCGAAACAGCGTGTACCGTTGGAAAAACGATGACCCTGAGTTTGCTCAAGAAATGGAAACCGCACTCATTGACGGCGAAGCGTTAGTAAACGACATGAGTGAGAACCAACTCCTCGTTCTTATTCGTGAGAAGAACTGGCACGCCATATCCTTCTGGCTTCGCAAGCGTAACCCAAAGTTCAAAGACAAAATTGAGGTTGAAATGAAACCGAAACAGGAAGAGCTGAATCCTGAACAAGAAGCAACGGTACGTGAGGCGTTACGCCTTGCTGGCCACTTACCAACTGAAAACCAAACATGAACCAGGTAAATATGCTTCCACCGGAACTAGTAGAGAAGATGATGAAGGATCGAGCAGTGCGAATAGCAATCACTAAAAATAGTCTGTGGTATTTCTTCCACTTCTACTTCGCTCACTACGTTAAATACGCGACTGCTCCGTTTCAGTCAGAGATGATCTCATTGATTGAAGACGAGAACATCGGAAACTTGTTCGTAGTCGCGTTTCGCGGAAGCAGTAAGTCTACAATTATTACAACTTCTTATCCTATCTGGGCAATCCTCGGAAAACAACAGAAGAAGTTCGTGCTGATTCTCTGTCAGACACAGAGCCAAGCGAAGCAGCATATGCGAAACTTGCGAAACGAATTAGAGAATAATTCGATGTTGAAGGATGATTTAGGGCCATTCAAAGAAGAGGCGGACGAATGGGGTTCGTTCTCACTCGTATTTGCCGAGCGCGGCGCACGCATTACGGCAGCTTCAAGTGAGCAGAGTATCCGTGGTTTGCGTCACAACCAGCATCGCCCTGATCTCATCATTGGAGACGACGTAGAGGATATCGCTTCCACGAAGACGCGCGAAGGTCGCGACAAGACCTTCCAATGGTTCACTGGAGAGGTTATCCCGACCGGAGATCGCACTACACGTATCGTTGTTATCGGTAACTTACTTCACGAGGATTCGCTTCTTATGCGTTTAAAAGAGCGCGTTGAGAAAAACACAATCGACGCCGTGTTCAAAGAGTATCCACTCGTAACAAAAGACGGAGAAATCCTATGGCCGGGTAAGTACTCAAATATGGAGGAAATTGAAAACGAAAAGCGACGAGCCGGAAACGAGTACGCCTGGCAGCGCGAATATATGCTGAATATCGTCCCAGCCGACGACCAAGCAATTTACCGCGAATGGATCCAGTACTACGACGAGATACCACCACCGATTCGATTCAAAAGCGGTTATTCCTCGTATCGTGAAGTGCGTATTGGTATAGACCCAGCGATTTCGAAGAGCGCAACTGCGGACTATACCGCCATGGTACCAGGACTCCTCTATGAACTTGAGAGAGGCTATCGGTTGTATATTCTTCCCAAGATCATTAACAAACGACTGAACTTCCCTGAAACAGTAGATACGTGCAAGATTCTGGAACAGAGTTACTACGAATCGGATAAGCGATACCCTATCTTTATTATTGAGGATGTAGCGTATCAGAAAGCACTGCCACAACAATTGAAGGAAGAAGGCGTACACAACGTTAAGACCGTCCGTCCTGGTGCCACCGATAAGCGAAGTCGTCTTGTCCTTACGGCAAATTCAATCAGAGACGGAAAAGTCGTGTTCCCTCGAGAAGGAGCTGAGCAGTTAATCCAGCAGATAGTCCACTTCGGAGTTGAGAAGCATGACGACCTTGCCGACGCATTCTCAAACCTCGTTCATAGCGTCTCTCAAGATCCGCCTAGCGTACCTCGTGTCTACAGCATGAACTGGAGCGATCTTTCCTGGTAAAGCTAGTTCGAATGTTCAACTGTAACCTGAGAATCTTTATGCTCTGAGCAAATCAGTTATTTGAGGCGAACAATTGCTCCTGTGTAACCAGGACCATTCTTTGCTTTAACAAATTCAACCGAGTAATGAGAGTCGTTCTTTGAAAGATTCCCTGCTGTAAGAATATTGTCAGTATCCTCGAATTTCTTGAATGCGGCATCCGTATCTGCACTAAGGAAGAGGTCAGTAACTTTCTTGGTCTTTATGTCGTACGTAGCCATAAGACTGTAGTCACCATTATTCCAGCTTTTCTCCCATGTATCGATTCCACCGATAGCGAGCTGTTGTGCTGTCGGTTCGGTATCGTATGAGGATGTACCAAGCTTCGCCTCAAGCTCTTTGAGACTTAGTCCTAGGAGAGAAGGAACATCATATGCTGCAGATGGACGTGTTTCCGTAGCAGCAGGAGCCGTATCCTTACCTTGGCTAATAATAAATCCTCCTATCATGATGATCCCGAACAGGAGCACTATTTTGAGTGGTCCAGAGATTGAGAAGTTATGTTTCTCTTTCAGATATTTTGTCAGCGGTGGTAAGATCACCAAACTTGCCAGAATGATGGTCAGTCCCATGCCGAAGTTAGTAAAGAGGGATATTATTCCCGAAACCAAGAGTCCGACACTCAGAAGCCAAATAATAATTTTACCTAGGGTAAGGTGAGTAGCCTTCGTAGAAGGCTGTGATGGATTATCCATAATATTGCTGGTCGCGATTTGTAATTCTGGTGGGTAGCACAAAACCCGCCACCAGGAGTCCCGAAGGACATATCAGAGTTTCCCCTGATAACGCGACCAGCGCCCTGATGACGGGTTTTCTATGCTGGTCGCGGTTATTCGGCCATGCCGGGCAATTGCTCGGTTTAGGCCATATTGATGTAATACATAGCCCCGTATTACCTCTTCATAATATCGCAGTCTGGTTGTTCTGCTAAGCCCTCCACGACCATGCTACGAATCGCTCGTTTTGCATAGACTATGCACCACCACCTGGTCTGGCATCAATTAATAGGTGGAAGACAGGGACAAAATATTAGATACCGCAGCCCATTATCGGTTTACAAAGGAGTCCGACTCTGCCTGTCTGAACAGAATTTCCCTACTCCCCAATTCCAAGAAGGATCTGAAGCGAGCAATTCTTGAGAGGATAGAAGAACTGATAGTTGCCTATAGCTCCCTCGCCACGTATGTACCAGACGAGCTGATCGATTGGCTCAACACTCATCCAAGGACAAAGAAAAGTCGGAGGGTATATTTGTCCGTACTTCGAGATACGGAGAGACTTCGAGCTGAGGCATTACGTAAATTAAAATAACTATATGCAAAGATTAGAAACTTCTCAAATAGGGCTATCGCCCGTCATCATTGAAGAGAAAATCAAATACTGTCTGTACGCTCGCAAATCTACCGAATCAGACGAGAAGCAAGCCCTTTCGATAGATTCGCAGATTAAAGAAATGCTACAGATAGCCGAGCGAGAGAATCTAGAAATAATAGATATACGGAGAGAGTCGCATTCAGCCAAAGATTCAGGACAGCGGCCGGTATATCAGGAGCTACTCGAAGACATTAGGAGAGGACGATTCAATGCTGTCCTTACTTGGGCACCAGATAGGTTAAGTAGGAATGCTGGTGACTTAGGGACGCTCGTAGATTTAATGGATCAGAAGCTATTGTTAGAGATTCGCACTTACGGACAGCATTTCAGGAACTCCCCTAACGAAAAGTTCCTTCTAATGATTCTTTGCAGCCAAGCGAAGCTCGAAAACGACAACAAGAGTATTAATGTAAAGAGAGGTTTAAAGACGAGGGTTGAAATGGGACTTCTGCCAGGACGTGCTCCAACTGGCTATTTAAAGGAACAGCGACTGGACAGAAAGTGCCAAAGTATTCTTGATCCCGATCGAGCGATGATAATTAAGAAGATGTTTGAAAAGGTAGGATATGAGAAATGGAGTGGACGTAAGGTATATAACTGGCTCAAGTTCGATCTTAATTTCAAGACCGCTGCCGGGAATAAGAATCTAAGTTTAAGCAATATTTATATCCTTCTTCAAAACCCCTTCTATTACGGAGTATTTGAATACCCTAAGAATTCAGGACGTTGGTACCAAGGGAAGCACGAGCCGCTAATCACGAAAGAGTTATTTGATTTAGTTCAAGAACAGACTACGCGTTCAATCATTCGCGCGGAGACTAAAGAATTTGCCTTCACTCGACTCATGGAATGCGGACTGTGTGGTTCAAGCATTTCAGCTGATGAGAAGTTCAAGAAACAAAAGAATGGAAATATTCACCGTCATGTCTATTACGGCTGTGGTAAGGGCAAGGATGTGAACTGTAAGTCTGGATATATAAATGAAACGGATCTTATAGAGCAGTTTATAGGTCTCATAGATACTATCGATATTAACGAGATTGGCATCAAAGAAAAAATCAAGGCCGAAGTAGAGAGATTCAAGAAGTTTCAGCAAGCTATTGCTAATACGAAAACCAAAATCCAGGTCGGAGATATTGATATTAGGAACTATGCAAAATACCTTCTACGAGAAGGAGCTGATATTGAAAAGCGTGAATTACTTGGATGCTTAAGGAGTAGAATTATGCTTAGCGATAAAGCAATTAAACTCTGTGCTTAAATGCGACAACCCAAAGCAATATATTTTAATCAGTTAATGGTTCCAACAGGAGCACAGTCGTGTCATCTGTCTTAGTAACTGTAGCGCTAGTATCTGGAAAGGTAGAACCTGCAGTTGAATCAGTTGATGGTGCTGGTAATTCGTCATTTCCATTCACATAATCCGATGTTGATGCCGTAGTTGTAGCAGTTTGGGTATCTACCGATGGCATTAAGTTGCTTTTATCATCTTCTTTAGTATCCGGGACTGAAGTAGGTATTACATCAGTTGAACTAGCCTCAGTAATAGTTGTTGTAGCTGACGTCGTGGCAATTATTTCAATTACTCCAAAAACAGGAGGAGGAATGATCGGGAAATTAGCTGGACTCATTGGAGCGAGTCGCAATGTTGGTTGAACTTTAAATGATGCAGGTTCAGGTGCTGGTACAGGCTCAATATTTTTTCTTATAAAAACAGGTAGCTCTAGAGACGCTTGCACTTGCGTTGAACTTGCTATTTCAAGTGTGGGGCTTAAATCTTGTTGAATTGAGCTAGTAGATATAGAAATATTAACTTCATTGCTATCTAGGGTCGTGGAGGAAGAGTCTTGTATAGATGAAGCATCATTCCCAAGTTTTGCATCTAAAGTATCCTCAGTAGTTGTACTGAAACGAATTGTTGGCAAAGTTTGATCTAAAACCTCGCTAGCATTCGCTGACACAGATTCCGTAGATGAACTTATAGGGATATAAGAAGCATAGGCCGAAACAGGGCTAAGTATCAGTCCTCCAAAGAGAAGAGTTGCAAGTAACTTTTCTATTAGCATGAGTTGGTATTTCATAAATTTACTTAAATATTTGAATAATAAATAACTGCAAAAATCATACCCAGTCCGAATATTAAAGATCTAAACCCTAAGACAAACTTATTACTTGCATAGTCACGTTCATTTCTTGAATTTATGAATTTGTGATTCCACCAATTAAAGTATTTTGTTGAGGTAAAAACTAATATACCGTCAATAGTAAACAAAAACCCTATGATTCCTATGATTAATTTTATTAATAGGTTCATATTTAGTTTCTTCTTACTGTAACAGTAGTAGTGGTCGTCTTTGTTGTTATTATTGTATTCCCAATGACAGTAACCGTTGTCTTTACTGTTGTAGTAACAGTAGTAGTGGTAGTACTCCTTGAAGGATTTGTGTTGGAAGAAGATTGCTGATTATTTGTAGAATTATTTTTAGAAGAGTTTGCAGCATTCGAACTTGACTTGGATGTACCACTGACAGAGACCCCACCTGAACTTCCTCCTGAACTTCCCACGCTTGAACCAGAGCTGTTCTTATTTGATACCGAGTCGAGATACTGTTGAGATACATAATTACCCACATCAAGACTTGCTGTGATAAGGGACAACATCCTTCTCTCTTGTTTTGAGACAATATGACCTATCACCTCAGTAGCTACGTCATATACAACCTTACCAAAGGACACATCTCTGCCTTTTGCTGTATCTGCTTGAATGGTATTTTTAATATTCATTGCCGTATCAAATGTACTGTAAGCTGAGTACCCAGCTTCTGCGGCTATGATTGTATCTTCAATTACTATAGGAAGAATAGGTATAAGAAGCTGTACCTGCTTACCTGAGGGGTCATTATATGTTACTGGATTATCAATAGCATACGAATAAGAGTTTAGATTCTGTGGATTCGTTAAGTCCTGATCTCGGGGATTACCTAAGAAGATTGGATCTTCACTTATAAATTGTCCACGCCCCCCATCATAATATCTGGCATTGAGGTAACTTAATGCAGGCGCTGGGTCATAATATTCACCTATATATTTTCTAGCTGAATCGTATGTGGTGGATGCTTCATTAAGTCTAATGGTTCCGTAAGGATAGTAATCGAGTAGTTGCTCTATATTTCCCAAATTGTCAGTAGTAACGTTACTGCTACTAATCGGATCGGATACGGAATAATGATATTTAGTAGTTGTACCTACAGTCTCTATAGTCGTTAGTAGCTGACCATTTGCAAATACATATTTATCCTGAGTGCCACCCGAAGTGATTGTGTAATACTTATTTGCATAGTACGTGCTTAAACCTCCTACCGTTTTGGTCAGACGATTTCCTACCTGGTCATAAGTAAAGGTTGAAGTGGCGGTTGTCGATCCTACAGTGCCAGATGTTTGAATTAAGTGATCTCTGTAGTCCCAAAGATTTGTCAAAGAGCCATTTGTCAATAGATTGCCGCTCTGATCATAAGTATTAGTTGCGCTTCCAATTGTTGTAGGCGCGTCGGGATTTGCGTAATTTGTTCCTGTATTACCCTGATATTGATAATTAACACCGGAATTGGTAAGCAAATTACCCAATTTATCGTAAGCAAATATTTGTTTAAAATTTTGGCCATTTACTGCTCCAGTGCTGCTTGCAGTGATCAAGCGATATAAATCATCATACGTATAGTAAACAATTTTAGCAGAATTTACGCTTGCTGCCTCTTGCGCAGAAGTTATATTTCCTTCAGAATCATGCCCGTATACTTGATACTGGAAGTATTTCACGGCGTTATAAGCTATTCGACTTCCAAGCCAGTACAGATTTGTTGGAATATATGTATTTAGAGATACTGTATTATTTCCATATTGTGTCAGTGTCACCTGATCCATGGGCGAATAGTCATAGTTGCTGACAAGGTACTTCCAGGCTCCTATTGAAGGTTCATACTGTTGCACATTATTCACCAAACCTGCGGAATTATAACCGTAGTAAACATCTGAGTTATCTGGGTACACGATATATGTAGGGTTTCCGAGTCGATCATAATAATACCAAGTAGTGGTAGTGGCTGATCCAGGAATTAAATGTTGTTCTGCGAGTAGATTTCCATTCCAATCATAATCGTAGCCTGTGCCTATATATGCGGTAGAAACATTCCCTAATCTACCAATTCCTGCATGCAATGAATTGTCGTATGTATAGAAAACATCGGTATATGCAGTATCAGGCGAATCTTCTGTCTTGACACGATTTAATAAATCGTAAGTAAAGTTGGTTATCTTTCCGCGAGGACTTATCGATTGCGTTATATTTCCATTATCATCATATGCATAAGTCGTAGATCCAAAACTAGTATCAGCGGCGGCATGTAAATCCTCGTTCTTGAGTACTCTGCCGAGAAGATCATAGGTGAAGTTTCTAACATTCCCTAGACCATCGGTTATCTTAGTAAGATTCCCTGTTCCGTCGTAAGCGTACGTTGAAGTTGATGTTGTAGTTGCAATATATTCAACTACATTGGTGAGATTCCCATATGCATCATTGTAGAAATCTTTCTTCTTTCCATTAGTATCTGTAGCCGTATCTTTCCAATTACCATAACTATGAAGAATGTAATTTATGTATGTACTAGCTTGAATAACTCGTTGAAGCGGATCATAGAGATACGTTGTTAAGAGAGATGCAACTGCAGGTGAGGTTGTTCCAGTATAGGCTGTACTGGAAGCAAAAAATGGTAGAGATGTTTTGTAGACAAGTCCAAGAGCATTATAAATAGTATCTTTAACTTTATAAGTATTTGTTCCCTCAGCTTGGGTACGTTGCTCAATAATTCGATCATAGCCATCCTTATAAGTGTATTTATGTACGATATTGGCTGAGTCAAGATAATCCATCTCATGGACCGAGCGCGGATAGCTCGTATCAGTATATGTATATGCTGTACTAGTCGCTAACGTAGTAGTAGATAGAGGATCTGGCCTTAGCAATGCAAGTATTCTATCGAGAGGATCAAAGACAACTTTTGTTATTGCCCCATTCGCATCCTTTAGTTGAGTTGGAGCTCCGAGGGAATAATTATACGAAGTTGTTGTTATATGACCAAGAGCATTCGTGGTTGTGGCTATGTATATGTTATACGGATCATAATTAAAGGTAGTAGTCGCAGAGCGTGAGTCCATGGCTTGAGTAATGAGGCCATAAGAGTTATATACGTTTCTGATAGTCTGAACATATGTACTTGGAGCTGTTTTCAAATCATCCTTCTCAGTTAAATTTCCTTTCGCAAGACTTCCTAACCCAAGAGAGTCATAAAAGAACTTTGTTCCGGCTATTGTATTTCCGCTTTGATCGACTGTAGTAGTTTGCGCTATTTTGGATACTGGAATTGTCGAGCTCGCTGCGTATGAGATTGTGTTTATAAACTTGTCAGTACCCACATCCGTAAACGATCCGTCATTACCCGCAATTACCTGCCCCCAGGATATTTTTTGCAGTAAATCTCCAGTAGTTGTGCTGTATGAAAACTCTTCCGAAAGACCCTTGTTGGTTAACAACCCGTCATAATCCAATTCGGTTCTACGTACGGGCCAGACGAAATTTGCAGCAGCACGAACAAAGTTATCGAATTTGGTAACTATAATTTTGTAAGTATTGAAGCTTGAATCAAAGTTCTCTGTTCGATACAGCAGACCTATTTTCGACTGATTATCATTATATTCGCCTCGCGCAGTATCTGTACCATTCGCAGTTTGATAATAACTAATGCTGATATTTCCTAATCCATCAGCCTTTTGGATTTGCTCAAACCCAGCAAAACGACGATCTATGGGACTACCAAAATACATAGACCCATATCGATATGTATATGATTCTGAAGTCGTAGTGGCTACGCCATCGTAATAATCAATTTTCTTCACTACTGGGAAATAATAAGGAAGTTTTTGGTTATTATCACCGCTATAGAGGTCGCTTGAGGATTTATAGTTAATACTAATTTGTTTACCTGCCGGTTCAATTATTTTCTTTAGCAGGTCTGGTGAATCCCCCTGACTGATCTGAACACCAACGTAATGAACAGATCCTACATAACTATCGACGAGGATGTCATTTAGTCCATATCCACTGAAGTTTCCAGTTCTTGGACTAGTGTCTGGTCCCGTTACCGAATTATAAATAGCATACGCAAGAGGGACTTTTCTTATAGGATCGAGTTTCCAGCCTGACCCAGTATTTAGGTAAACTCTATTATCCGTCCACGCAAAGGTATTTATATCGCTAGGGTTTGACAAGGTGCTCGTTGCTACAGATACATCCACCAAGTGATCACCGTTTACATCTGAAAACATTACTCCGGGTAGTTGGGGCTGAACACCGCTTGGAAGAATCCAGCTTGAATCGTAGCTCCATCCCTTCCCGTTATTTATATATACACTTGATGTAGCTGTGCCAGAGCTGTCTAGTCCTACATACAGATCAGCCAGTCCGTCTCCATTTACGTCTACGATTCTTCCTCCTCCATCGCCACCACCATCAACTGTAAATTTAAAATTAGTTGGTAGTTGCCAAGCACTACTGTTCGTCCATCCATTTCCATTATTTAAATACACACTATCGATATAGCCTCCAGTCCCCGAATAACCTCGTACCATATCGAGTAATCCATCCCCATTAATATCGGCAAACCTTATTCCCGCATCAATACTATTTCCTAAACTGTCTGTAACAGTCATTGCGAGTGGTGTCGTAAAGGATGTGGTTGTCGCCCAACCATTAGACCCATTATTTAGATATACATTTGTACCACAAATATAGTCAGCGAACCCATCGCCATTTGCATCAATAATTCTTCCACCTGCATCCTGCACATAATTAAGCGTCGTTGCATAATCTGTATACCAATCTAATATGCATTTCGGTGCATAATAACTAGGTGAATTCATCCAAGTAGAAGACGCAGTGTTCAGATAAGCCATATATGAGGTTGATCCAGTTACGCCTCCGCCTGAGTTTCTCGATTCCCAGGAACGAACCATATCAGTAATCCCATCACCATTTATATCTCCAACATATACAGCCTGGTCCCCTCCGCTAGATATCACTGTTCCACCCGCAGCACCAGCAATGGTGCTAGTTGCCATGGCAGCAGTAGATGTTGAATACGCAAAAGAAGTAGCTGGGAGCGAGAGAGTCCCTAAAGAATTCTGGCCAGTTTCTATAATATTTTTTAGTACTGTTCTAGAACCATTATCTCCTGACCCATATGTAAGTGAGAAATTGTGTGTGGTTGTAGCATTTGTTTGCACTACTACTTGATTTATCTGGTAGCGAGTCTTGACTGGAAAACCAGCTATAGACGACGTAGCTGTGGAACTTGCCTGTAAACCTAAAGTGAACCCAATATTAAAAATACCTGTTGTAGAGGCAGTATCAGTATAAGTAATTGTTGATGGGTATATCTGTCCCAAATCCTTTGTGTAAGAATATGTTATTGAGTTTCCATTAGTATCTGTAATTTTTTGAAGCATCCATTTATATGTTCTGCCTGATCCACCTGGATCATCCTGTTGCGAGCTTGATGATGGACCAAAGAAATATGTGTTTCCATTCTTGTCGATAGCCTTCCAAGTATTACTACTAAAGGTGTATTGAGTATTTGAACCATCATCATTTCTAGCTACGTAATTTGTGGCAGATGTACTTGCAAGCTCTCCTGAGAGCAAAGAGTAAAAGTATGTTGAGGGACTTGTTGTTGAGTACAAAGTATCAAAACCGGTTTTATTGTACCGAACTATGTATGGTATCGATATTGCCCACCCGTATCCAAAGCCTAAATCTTGGCCATTTTTCGAAGAATAAGAAAGTCTGACATCGGGAGCTACCCCATTCCTACCAGGCGGAACTTTAAAGTCATATTCATAATCAAGGGCTCCAGGATCAGAACTCGCTGTCGGATCAGTTATTTTTCCTTGCGAGATTCCTGTTTTAATATTTGTAGAGATGGGTGAACTTGTTAACGCACTACTTTGGCCCATAAGAGTTTTTGCATTCGACCGATCTGAATCTTTTGCCGATACAGCCTTCGTCTCAGATGAGGAGTTGTTATTTACAGGCGCTGACTCAGTTACACCAGGTAACGAGTTCTTTAATAAAGATTCATTTTGTAATGACTGGTTAAAATTATCTACATTTTGATTATTTGCATTATTTGGAACGTTAACTTGCGAGAGAATTGGTGGAGTGGGTGGTATCTCTGCCTTAGTAACCAAAGGGCTAAGAACTAAAGAGAAAAGCAACACTGAAAGTGCTGCCCTTTTATAAATAGCCTTGCGTTGTTTTTTAGCAGGTCTTAGTTTCATATTCCTTTTCTGAACTATACAGCTTCATTTATCAGAAAAGATAAATGCATACTGTGGATAACTATTTTAATTTGTTCTCTATCCAATTAAATAAAATATCTAATCGAAGCTTTATGCATTTCTCGCTGCGTGTAATCGTATCAGTTCTCCAGGATCAGAAATTAATAAATATATGCCCACTCCCATAAGTACAATAAATATAATTATCGTTAATATTGCAAAAGATGTTTTAGTTTTTATTTCAAGATAGTTCCAGAATCGGTCAGAAGTGTTGTTTGAGGCTACGTCTTGATGAAGAGCAATCCGGAACAATAGATAACCATATAGACATTCTAAAACAGAAAATGAGATAAGAAGAATACTAATTATGAAATAAATAAACAGAAGAGCTCCTTGCATTACAAATAACAAAGGGATGATTTGTACAAGAACTAGAGTAATTGCTGAATAAACATTAATGCGTGCAAGTGTTTTTGGTAGACTTCTGAAATGATCCGGTAATTTCTGGATATAGAAAGACAGCGTACATAGGTACAAAGCATTTACGAGAGCAAAGATTAATGGAATAACCTTAGTAAAATGCTCGAGAGATGGGGCAAAAATAACTTGTGCAATTATCCAGACTTGGAACAAGATGCCGAGTACAAAACCTGGCAAGAATATATTTTTAAGTACTCGAACATTGTATTCATGAGCAATAGCTACGAAGCCCAGATATATTAGATACGTTAAATATATAAATATCAAAGACAATACGACTATAAGTACAATATGAGGCAAGTATGGCAAGGGAGTCCTTTTTAATATTTCAACTACGCCCGTTAAAAGAATACTCCACCAATAGACTCCAATTGCTCTTTTAATCAATTTTTGAGTACTCATATGAAATTAGACACATTATATCAGTGTTTACTTACGGCACGCGTCTCGAGCGCGATACCCTAGCACGAGTTGGCTGCGAGACTAGGACTCGAACCTAGATAACATCCTCCAGAGGGATGCGTCCTACCATTAGACGATCTCGCAAAGTTTTAGCGGGTATTCCCCGCGTAGCTCTAGAATACGGTATAAAAGGCGCTCGTTCAAGCTTTTACTACCTATATAAAGCACTAGGTCCTGGCAAAGCCAGGACCTAGTTCGATTATTATACACGGAGGTATTTCTGCTGCAAGTACTATGGGAGGGTTATCCCCCACCAAGGAACTGTGCCTATTTAACGAACTTCAACAGTCGAAGTAGCGTGCGCGCGAACACCGGTTCCTTTGATCACCTTCAGAATAGTGTTGATGTCTGCACGTGCTGCCTTCAAATCTGCTTGCGCTGCTTTGAGGTCTGCTGCAGCTGCTTTGAGAGCAGTTTCGTTAGCCGCAAAAACTGTCTTGTCACCATTATCTGCAACAAGGTTTACCACAAGCGCTGCGGCAGCATTCGCCTGCACTTTAGCGTCAGCAACCTTCGCGAGATAGTCAGTGTATGCAGTTCGTGCACTTGATACGTTCACGGTACTTGAAGCTGATACTTCATTGATGCGAGCATTAAGCTTTACGCCAATGGCATCCATCTGTGTTGCCGTTGCGAGTATACGATTACTTCCCGCAGTTATTGCAGTCTTCGGAAGTATGAGTGCATAGGTGCGGAATTCAGGACGAATCTTACCCGCATCATCACGCATACTGGTTGTGCTAGTATCGCTTCCGATCTTTGCCTTAAGGTCAGCTAGCTCCTTCATCTGTAGGGCAAGGGTGGCGGTGAGACTAGTCTTCATGCCATCTGGAATACGTTTAGCATCATCTATACGATCTGAAAGCTTCTGAAGTGCCTTCACGCGGTTGTCGATCTTAGCATCAGCGTGAGCCTCGATACGAGCGACAGCTGTTGTGCTTGCATGCTTCATATCCCCTTTATGCTCTCCGTTCATTTCTACATGCACTGAAGTAGTCGCGTGTAACTGCGGCTCGCGAATGTTCTCGATACGCTGAAGAATGCCATTAACAAAAGGCATCTTTGCAGACGAGCTTGCGTCTTCGTCATGTGCGAATGCGAATACTGGAGTAAGGGCGATACTTGCGCCAAGAGCGACGCTAAGTGTTCGATTGAGAATAGTCATAGATTAATTACGTTACTAAATAATACGTCCTCTATTGAACCTGGCCGTGTGTCTGGATACCATCCTGCACTGTTGAGTTGTCGGAATCAGTTGCCTGAAGTTGAGCATCTATAGCGTCTGCATCCTGTTGGATTGCAGAGTCCGACGTATCGGTTGCGAGTGTCGGGAGTCCAGTTTCTGTGGAAGCTGCTGTATCGTTTGCGTCATGCGTTCGATACGCAAGTACAACGCCGATTGCGAGTACTATTGCTGCGGCAATTCCAAGCACAGTTTTGGTTGATGTGGTCATTGAAATACGTAATTACGAATACTCTTTATTAGACGTCTTTAGTATATCCCTCTTACACTCTACAGAACGGTAGGTGTGTGAATAGTGAAGAACTACTGAGCGTTTTTGCGAGCTAATGCGGCTTTGAGGAATTCGGTGAAAAGCGGATGCGGGTCGAGTGGACGTGCCTTTAACTCTGGGTGAGCCTGCGTGCCGAGGAAGAATGGGTGTACTTCACGCGGTAGTTCTGCGACTTCCATAAGCACGCCATCTGGAGACGTTCCAGAGAATACCATTCCTGCTTCGGTAAGCTGGTCGACGTAGGCAGGATTGATTTCGTACCGATGACGATGACGCTCTTCAACGCTGTCGCTGCCGTATGCATCATGAGCGATAGTTCCTGACTTAATATTCTCAACATAGGTACCAAGACGCATCGTGCCACCATAGTTACCTTCGGCGATATGCTTTTTCTGCGCGTCCATAACGGCGACAACAGGGTTCTTGGTATCAGGATTAATCTCCACCGTGTGTGCGTCGGTAAGTCCAAGAATGTTTCGCGCGTACTCAACCACCATGAGCTGCATACCGTAGCAGATACCGAAGTATGGAATCTTATTTTCACGAGCAAACATAATTGCGGCGATCTTCCCTTCTATTCCTGTCTCTCCAAAGCCGCCAGGCACAAGAAGTGCATCATATTTAGTGAGGTCTTCAACAGATACTCCTCGGTCACTTCCTTCTACATAGTCCTTTGCATTGAGCCATTCGATAATAGGCTTCACACCGAGCTCTGCACCTGAGAACTTAAGAGCTTCGATGATTGAAAGATACGCATCTGAGAGGACGAAATCACCGGTATCAAAATACTTTCCAATAATACCAATGCGCACTTGCGGGCGATCTATCTTGGTCTTTTCAACAAATTTCTTCCAATCACCCCAGTTCGCTTTAGTATCTTTTGAGAGGCGTAGCTTGTCGAGCAACAAATCACCAAGGTTATCTCGTTCAAAGTTAAGGGGTACGTCATAGATAGATTCAACATCTGGCGCAGAAATAATTCGGTCTGCAGGCACGTTACACCAAATAGCGAGCTTTTCTTTTCGCTTTTCATCCATCGCAACGTTTGAACGAGCAAGAATAAAGTCTGCTTGAACTCCATATGAGTTAAGATCGCGGACAGCGTTCTGCGTAGGTTTCGTTTTCATTTCTCCAATAGTTCCAGGAACTGGGAGGTACGAGACAAGCACGAATGCTACGTCGTCTGAATTCTTAAGTTTCATTACGCGCGCTGCTTCTATAAAAAGAGCATTCTGGAAATCACCAACTGTGCCACCAATTTCAATAACAGAAATATCGCTTCCATTTGAATCAGCTGCACTTTCAAGACGCTGCATAATTTCATCACGTACGTGTGGAATTGCTTCAACGAACTTGCCACCGTATCCAAGCGCACGCTCGCGTTCAATTACTGCCTTATAGACCATACCGCTGGTCATATAGTCTTCTGGCCCGAGATCGCGATTGAGGAAGCGCTCGTAATTGCCCATGTCTTGATCGGTCTCAAGACCGCTCTTCAATACGAAAACCTCACCATGTTCAGTCGGATTCATCGTACCGGCGTCAACGTTGAGATACGGATCAATCTTAACAAGATTTACTTTGTATCCACGCTCTTGAAGCAAGAGACCCATTGAAGAGCTCGCAACTCCCTTTCCAACGCCCGACATTACCCCGCCGAGTACGAAGATGTATTTGTGACCGTCGCGTGCCATATCAGATGCGGAGATAACGACGCACAGCTACGAACGATGCAATACCGCCAAGCAAAATTCCTGAGCCTGCGAGTATTACGAAAATGTATGCGAAGTGACTTATGTAATACGAGAACAAGTTGAAGCCACCGAGCCACTGCGAAAGCGACTTTCCAGCGTACCAGGTGGCGGGATAGAAGAGGATGAGGGATATGACCGCTGAGACAATACCGGCAATCATACCGGCTACGATGAATGGGCCACGAATATACATGTTTGAAGCCCCCACAAGGCGCATGACGGCGATTTCGTCGCGTGCGCTGTAGATTGCCAAGCGGATAGTAGCGAAGGTAATGATTACGCTCGCAAGGGCAAAGAGAATAACGATTGCAACACCAGCCTTTTCTGTTGCCTGAATTGCAGACGTAAGACGGTCAATAACGGTCTTGTTCTGATAGTAGTTAATACGCTCAATGATTGAACTGCCACCTGAGATATTGGAACCATCAGATAAGAAGTTAACAATTCCTGCATATTTAGTTGGGTCTATTGCCTTAATTGCGAGTGAAGCACCAAGTGGGTTCTCGCCAAGCTGATCAAGCGCTTGAAGCGTTAGCTGGTCGTCGGCATGGCGAGTGCGGAAGTCTGTAAGAGCCTGGTCGCGCGAAGTGTAGGTGACTTTTGCAACATCCGGTCGTTTCTGAAGATCCGACTGCACTGAAAGAATATCGCTTGGAGCTGCAGTGGTCGTGAAGTAAACGTTGATGTCGACTTTATCTTCAACGGCAGAAAGAGTATTAGAAAGTATTGCTGAAAGGAAAAGGAGCGTTCCGATGATCACAAGCGTTGCGGTCATGATGAGCACGGTTGCAAAAGAAACCAAGCCGCTTCGACCGAAATTCATTGCACCCCCAGAAACGATACGTCGTAGTGTAGTAAACATAAAAAATTACAGAATGTATTGCCCGTGCGCGTCGTCACGAGTTACGCGACCGCGCTCCATAGTAATAACGCGCTTCCCCATCGCGTCGACAACGCCTTTGTTGTGCGTCGTGATGAGTACCGTCGTACCAAGTTCATTAATCTTCTTTAGGATTTCCACGATCTCGTATGTGTTTACAGGATCGAGGTTTCCGGTTGGCTCGTCGGCAATAAT
>JBDSUM010000006.1:0-23912 GCA_039927695.1 Minisyncoccota bacterium | reverse complement strand
GTTATCCACAGAAAAATGGCTTACCTAAGCCGTTTTTAGAACATTTGTTCGATAGATGTCTAATGAAAGAAATCTGCTCTTGAAAAAGTACGAAAATGGTGCATTATATATCGGTTAGACATTGTGGAGAATAAATAATGACAGTACCGCCGAAGGTCTATCTGGCGAATCAGCACAATATGCTGCAGCCAGGATTCCGAGAAATGTTTGCCGGCCTCAACTGCGACTTACTAACCGCGATGGTTAGCGGCAGTCATGGCCAAAAGGTGCCTTGCAATGGCAAAGTTGAAGTCGTCGGCGTTTTTATCGCGTATCGAGGCCACTTTGATGATCAACCTCTGCGGGTCTTGACCTCATTCGAACAAGCTGCAGAGCTCAAATTCCGCATTCCTCAGGATCTCAAGAACAGCCTTGGCAAATCACACACGACGCTCATCGCGATTCGTCCAACTTCGGTCGGAAACGGCGATCTGATTCGCGCGTTTCAAGACGCGCACAACGGTGCCGCAGTCAGCACCTAACACAGGCGGTCCCTAGGGATCGCCTTTTTCTTTTTTACTACGCACTCGCCTCTCTCAATCGTGCAATCGCATACTCACGTGGAAGTGATGACAGGAACCAACCTGCCTTTGGACCGGAGGTACGGTTTAAGAAAACTTTATACAAAGCGCTAAACAATTCTTTTGCATCTATAGGGACTTCAGTCTTGAGTTCATGCAGGCGCGCATGGAGTTCTTCACCCGAACGCTCTCCTGCTTCAAGATACTCGGCGAGTAATGCGAGTGCTTGTTTCTGAACGGTTGTTAATGCAGTGGTTTCAACACTTCCATGTTGAAGCTCGTATTTAAATTCTTCAGTTGCGTACGTGGCAAGCCAGAAGCGTGCGTACTCAGCGCGCTCCATAAGGGCAGCTTTCTCGTCATCAGTCAGTGCACTTCCCTTTGCAGTCTCAGCTTCTTCAGCAAGATTTAGGTGGGGCATCTGCACGATGAATGCGAGCAAACTAAAGCGCATCTGCCATGGCGCTGGTTCTTCTGCTTGGTTTTCTGGTAGCTGGCAGAGAGCATAGAGGCGGGTAAAGTCATCTACAACACCGTCGCGTACCTTCTGCGCTAATTCGTCATACCAGTCATACATGCGGGGTACGGCATCTCCTGAGGGATCAATATCTATCTGCTGATTTATTTCTTTACCCAGGAGTATGAGACGGAGGAGTTCTGTTGGGAACAAATCGCTCATTTCTTTTGCAGACGAACCCTTCCCCTTACTCGAAGACATCTTCTTTCCCCCCACCAAGAAGAATTCATAGGGAATATCAAACGGTGCTTTGATACCGTAGAGTTCTTCAGCAATATGCTTTGCAACGTCATGCGATCCCCCTTTCGTATAGTGGTCTTTGCCGGCTCCTTCAATGTCTACGCCCTGCACAACCCACTTAGCGGCCCAATCTACTTTCCAGAATAGCTTCGCTGCTCCCTTCCAAGGTGCGATGCGTCCTTCATGCCCGCACGGTACTGTTCCATCAGGCCCCTTGTCACACGTGTATCCAACGGTTTCTCCGTCAAAGTCATACGCACGGGTTGTCATCATCTTCTGGCAGTTCTCACATACTACAGAGATCGGAAGCCATGCCTCGTCTTTCACTGAGCCTGAAACTTCTTTGAGGATACGGCGAACATCACTCGCTCGAGTTAGTGCAGTGCGAATGCAATCATCCATCTTTCCGGCTTGGTATAGGTCTGCGTATGCCCAATAATAATTAGGGGTTATGCCAAACTTCTTTTGTACGGCTTCGAACTCTGCGGCAAAATATGCTGCATAGTTTTTAAAACCTGGTTCTGGAGATGGCACGAGATAGAGAGGTTTCCCAAGGTGTTCTTTGAATGTTGCTTCGTCGAGATACCCAGGGATTGCATCAAAAGGATCGAAGTCGTTATGCTCCCAACGGAATTCGTTATCTATGCCGTATTCAGAAAGTACTTCAGACGTAAGTCCATGAATAGCGAAGCCGCGCATTGAACCAATGTGAACCCGCCCCGAGAGTGTTTTCTCGTCGCGGATAAGGAGTTTCTTGCCGGTCTCTATGGTCCCGGTGCGTTGTACCTGTATCTCTTTTGCTATGCGATCTGCCCAAAACATATAGGCGCATAGTACCACGCCTGCGTTAGGTCGCAGCGTTCCAAAGGACTTCGAACAGCGCACGCTGACTTTCAACCGCTGCCGGGTTCTTTACACGAATGGTCATAACTTCTGGCTGGTAGATATTAAAGGAGACACTGTCGGGACGAATGGATATGTTTACGATGTCACCAATACCGGGAATTGAACGAGACTCATTCTCTATGACGCTTTCCTCGCGGTTATGGCGTACGTCTTCCCCGCCGCCAATGTAGCGAAGCTTTACTTTCTTCTCTTGTCGAAGCGCTTCCCATTCTTCAATACGTCCTTCAAAGAGACTTACCCATTGCATTCCTGCGCCACCGATTATGTCGAGGAAGTCACCTTCCTTTGCTTCTTCAAGTATTTTTAATTCACTTTCTATCACGGCACGGTTACCGCGGATTATCTCAACGACACCTGCTGGTGATTTGTCATACAGCTGCATAAGTGACTGAACGCTATCGAGCGTATCGATTCGCTGCTTCTCTACTTCTTGCACAAGTTTGTCTGGATTAACGGCGCTGTATTTGATAGCCCGATCTTTACCAACACTTAGGATAAGGTCGCGTTCTTGAAGTTCCTTAATACCGTCGTATACATACTGACGATGGAGCCCTGACCTGAGGATGATTGTCTTAGGGCTAATTGCTACTCCCGCTTCCAAAAGCGCTACATATACACCCGCTGCTTTTGCGGAGAGGCCTGCCTTCAGTGCGCTTTGAATATAGGCTGTATTTTGCTTCTCGGTTTTTATATCAGTCATGTTTATATGACTATACTATGAACTAAATCTGAATTTACACTATAGGTAGTCGCAAATCCTGGCTTTGTGGTATTAGTCATTGCTTTGCTATCCGTTTTGCAATGCTACTATTCTTCATATATGAAAAACCCAATGGAATCTGGTTCTCGAGTAGAGAGTAACGAATCGGAACCGAATTCAAATGTGGTTATTGCCGATTTCTTTCGACATGGTTCGACCGAGTACAAACAGAATTTTGCGACTCCTGAAGAAGTTGAAGCTATGGAAGGAAACTTTCCTCGTGATCTTTCACCTAAGGGAGAGGCCGAGATTCGCGAGACTGCTGAGAAGATTGTCGACACGATAAATCCCGAAACTGACATCGTTGTCCTATGGAGCTCACCAGCATGGCGAGCACAAGGTTCAGAAGAAATTCTTCAGGAGCTATTAGATCAGAAAGGGATAGCGGTGTACAAAGACTCAAACATTAGTTCGATGCGTAACTTTGCACAGCGAGACAAAGAGTATATGAATTCTCTTTGGGAGTCTCTTGCTCCTACTGGTAAATCTGCGGAGCTTACATACGCACGAGATCCGCAATTCCAGGAAAAGAACGATAAGTTTGAGAGCCAGCCAGAAGTTAAGCGTCGAGCTGAGCGTGTTCTGAATGCAATATACACTCTCACGAGAAAAGCTGACCTTCAAGGAAAACGATTGAGAATCATTGGTTCAAGTCATTTTGAATTCTTGAATCCCATTATGGAAGACATATATGGTCCAAAAGTTGATACCGGTGAAGGCATCAATAAAGGAGAAAATATACGACTCACATTTACTAATGATCCTGATACCGATGATGTAAAGATTTCATCTGACTTCCGAGGAGAGCATAAGAAAGGAATAACGTTTGATAAGGATTCTCGAACACTCAATGTCTAACGAAGATAGAGAGAGTCTTATCGTACAGTCCTTTAAACAAGGATCGGTACAAGGAATTGAGGAGGAGGGATTACTACCTGAATATATTGAGACGCAAATATCTCATCTTTTTCTATTCCCTGAGACAGTATATAAAATCAGTAAACGTTCTAATATCTTCTTTAACGAGCACTTTCGTGATCTTTCAGATGCTGAGGAACGATTTTCATTCTACAAGTCTGACTTTTCAGAAAATCAGTACTTCAGTCCTGAGGTGTACCTCGAGCTAAAATATCTCCACCTACAGAACAATACCGTGCTGCTAACGTCTGACAGTACGGATGCTGAAGACATTCTTATGCGTATGAAGCGTATAGATGTATCTAACAATCTTTCTCATCTACTTCATGAAGGAAATCTTTCTGAAGATGAGTTTCGAGGTATGGGCAGGACTCAGACTCAACAGATAGCGGATTGTCCCTACAAGCCAACAAGCAAGGAAGATTATTACACACTATTCAAAAGACGCATTATAGATCTGGATGATTGGATTGCATTAGCTCCGGATTTTATAACAATTGATGAAAGATCAAAGATTATTGCTTCACTGAACGGCTATATCGAAAAGCAAAAGGACTATTTTGCAGCCATAGATCCTTCTACGTATGTAATTTCAATCGACAATCATTCAGATAACATTTTTTACAAAGACAATCGTATGTTTTTCCTAGACGTCTACCCTCCGAAGGAAGACTGGATGACTGTTCTCCCTTGGATGAATATATATAGACCCGCGACTGATATTTGGCTATTGCAAGGTGAGAAGTTTGCGCGTGCCTTCATTGAAGGATATGAGGAACACTATGGACCACTCCCACGAGAGAGTGAGCTTTTCTATCTTGTATACAGCGCATCTATCCAAGCAATCTCTTTAGCTAATCAATCTAAAGCAAAGGATGCAACAATCTACAAGAATTTTATTCTTGAGAATATTGAGATGATATAACTGAAGTTTATTTCAAACCTACGCAACCTTCTCAATCGAGTACGTCTGCTTGCCGTTTGGAGTTTCAAAGGTGAATGTGTCTCCCTTCTTCTTTCCCATGAGTGCAGCACCGAGTGGTGAGACGTGTGAGAGCTTGTGAGCACGCATGTCAGCTTCTTCTGAGCCAACGATGGTGTACTCGTGTGCTTCCTTAGTTCCTTCTTTCATAATATGAACTGCTGAGCCGAAACCAACTACGTCCTTCTTCTTTCCATCGGTAAGGATGTGAGCACGCTTTACGAGGTCTTCGAGACGGCGAATACGTTCTTCGGTAGCAGCCTGGAGTTCACGCGCTTCCTGATACTCTGCATTCTCTGAGAGGTCACCGAGTGAACGAGCATACTCGAGATTCTTAGCGATCTCGGTGCGACGTACGGTCTTGAGGTTTTCAAGCTCCTTTACCATCTCGTCAAACTTCTCCTGGCTTACCATGGTTTCCTGCTCGGTTATCATATGTTTTTAGTGAACTGTTATAAACGTTTCCCCTATTGTACGTGGGTGCAATGTAGAGTCAACAGGGGCAAGGATTTCCATATGTTGACCTAGATAATCAATTTGTTATTATGTGCATACATATGGCTTCGGCCTCGCCCCGCCGCAAGGTGGGGCAAACTATTTTATTGAGCCGAACAATACTTCCTGAAGAGCTGTGCATACGGATTCAAAAGTTTTGTCATTTAAAGTAGAGATTTTTCTTACCAGGCGTTTGGTATCAATTATACGAATCTGGGAAAGTACTGCCGAAGCCTCCCTACCGTCTACCTCACCTAGTGGAATATAAAATCTACCCGTCCTACTTCTGCCTGTTAAAGCAATTGCAAAACAAGTCTCACGATTAAAACCGCGAATAATGAGTACAGGTCTTCTGTAATTATCTCCTTTGCCGTCTTGTTCAAATCCGATGTTTAGACCAAGCGCACACCACCAAATCTCGCGTTCATGGTAAAAGGGAGCATCAGTGCGTGAGTTAATTGATTGTTTCTTGGAATTCCACGCGTCAAAATCCTTTTTCATTCCTTAAAGCATAAAGGTGAACGGGTGTGTTTCTTTTATATTCTCATCAGAATACCCTACACACATACGCTAAAACTTTATCTGTATTTTAGAAATTCCAATGACCAATCTTAGATAAGGAAGAATACTAGCCGGGCGAGCGCTATTTGAAATACTCAGGAGCTGATGCATAGAGTGCCTGAAGAGCCACGTGCGTGGCGTACACAGCACCCACAGCGGTCCCAGCTGGCCCGTGGTCCATGAGAACGACGTACACGTACTTTGGATGGTCATACGGCCAAAAGCCCACTGCCCACATGTTGTAGTACTCGTTGTGATAGCCGAGCTGTGCGGTACCGGTCTTCCCTGCGAGCTGTACGAATGAAAGATCGTTTAACCCTTTCGAGGTTCCTTCCGTTGCGCCAAGACGCATACCTTCACGCACAATTTGGAGCGCAGTTTGATCAACGGCAATGGTTGTTCCTGATGGTGGATTATCTTTAATAATCGTTGGCTTAACGAGCTTGCCCCCATTAGCGACTGCGGCAATTGAGCGTGCAGCCTCAAGAAGGGTTACCTGTGTTCCGTACTGACCTATGGCTGTGTGGTACGTGTCACCAAGGCGCCATGCTTCATCGAAGTTCGCTTGCTTCCAGGAAGGTGACGGCACAATGCCCGAGGCTTCTCGAGGAAGCTCAATGCCTGTCGGTGTTGAGTAGCCAAAGAGCTTGAACCAGTAGCCAATACGGTCGATGCCGAGTCCTTTTTGATCACCAAAACCTCCACCTACGGTATAGAAGAATACGTCAGAGGACATGGCGACAGCATGACGAATGTCGAGGGCTCCCAAGTTTTTCCAGTCCTTAAAGACTGATGGGTGTGCAGGATCGTATGGATTAGGTACAGAAATTGAACCGGTTGTATAAATAACTTTATTTGGATTGATCAGCTTATCAGTCAGCGCTCCCGATGCTTCAATCGGCTTTACGATTGAACCGGGCGTGTAAAGTCCAGAAATCGCGCGATCGAGGTACGGCTGTCGAAAGTCTTGTGAATAGCCAGCGATCACATCTGCTGGCCCCCCAGAGGCAAGGGTGTTTGGGTCATATTCTGGGTACGAAACGAGAGCGTGCACTTCGCCCGTCTGTACGTCCATAAGCACGGCTGCACCACCCTGGAACGGTGTCTTATCAGCTAATGCCTTTATAGAGTCGTAGAACGCGCGCTGCGCGCGCGCATCAATAGACAGCGTTACCGGTTGTCCGTTCACCGCGGGCTGAACACTTCCCTGCGACTGTACTTTTCCACGTGCATCTTCTTCAACGAGCAACGTTCCGTTCTTTCCTGCGAGCGTGCTATTGAATGATGCTTCGACTCCCGCGAGGCCGGTGATGTCGGTATCGTAATAGTGTCCAGACGAATCTTTCTTTGGATACGACACATAGCCGAGCAAATGCCCGAAGCCAGGAGTTGCATAGGAGCGCGTAATCGTTCCATCTGCTTCTGCAGTATTTGAAACAAGCGGTGTGCCATTACGATCGAGAATTGCTCCGCGTTGCGCAAATATGACGTCTGGACGTAGGCGGTTCTTCTCACTTTGAGCAGCAAGCGTAGCTCCCTTTCGAATCTCAAGGTTTGCTGCCTGCGCAATAAGCGCGAAAAAGACGAGTCCAATAACAACACCAATACCTAAGAAACTTCGTCTACCTATAGGTCGTTCAAGACGTCCTTCCAATTGGCTTTGATCAAAGTCTGGCTGATTACTCGCGTCGAGGAATATCTCGTCTGGTGCGAGCTCAAAATCATAGGTGCGACGACGTTTTCTAAACCACATTACCTACATAATACGCGTCTTCACAAAATGCTGCACGCCGAAGGTAATTACGCTTATGAATAATCCAATGAGGGTTGCATGAGGCAGTCCGTGGCCTGAGTAATACAGCACATCTGCCAGAATTCCAACGAAAAAAGGTGCGGGGGGAAAGACTAAACCAGAAGCAATCATTAAAACCATCGTGAGCGACCACGGAAATACAAAAACAGAAATAATGCTAAGAACAATGATTCCGATGCGCGCGAAAGGATGAATGCTCATGAACGTTATCGCATGATAGTCACCCACGTAAGTGAAAAAGGGTTGGTGTATGGGCGCATGTCGAGCACTACTGTTGGACTCGATGGATCAGCCTGTATTTTGGTTATGGTACCGATGGGAGTACCGCCGTTCCCTGGAAGCGTTACGATATCTCCTACCTGTACGCCCGCTTCTTTTAACACTGACGTTTCAAACCCGCCTGCTCCTGTGCCTGAAAGTGTAACGGGAATGTGCGTCGCACCCACCCAACCATCGGTATGTACTCCTGTCGCAGAATAAAGCGTTACATGCGCGGTATGGTCTGCGATGCTGGAAACAATACCAATTGGAGTCCCGCCATTTCCAAATACGTGTGCGTCTTTGGTGACACCGTCTACGGAACCTTGGTCAACGACGAGTACGTCGTAGGGCGCGACCGGAGGTCGCGCCAACACACTCGCGAGAATACCTCCCGCAGGTGCAGTACGAGTACCAAGCAATGCCGTAAGATCACGCACCTGAGCAGTGAGCGTAAGATTCTGAGCAGTAAGAGTAGTGTTCTCAGATGTGAGCGCGTCACGCTCACTGAGAAGCTTTGAGTTGGAAGTAAACGTAAAGACATGACCAACTGAAGCGGTGAGCGATGAGCCGGCCTTCCAGGCCGGCGTACTAATCATCGCAAACGTTCCTGGCACAACCATACGAATAGCCATGACCACACCTACCAACAACACAAGCACCACGAGCACCATTGGTGTTCGTCCAGAAATCAAACGATTTCGACTAGCCCTTGGGTAGAATTGCCTGTTCATGCATGAAAATATCTCCCCACGCGCGTGGGTCTTCGGTAATAATGCCCGTGCCACGCACCACGGCCGTAAGTGGCTCGTCGGCTACGTGCACCGGTACTCCGAGCATCTGTGAAAGTAACTCAGGGAGTCCGCGAAGCATTGCTCCTCCACCAAAGACAGTCACTCCCCGCTCGAGCACATCACTCAAAAGTTCTGGCGGGGTGTGTTCAATAACCTCTTTCATTGATTCCATAAGACTATCGAGCGATGCTGCGAGTGCTTCACGTACGTGGGTATCGGTAAGAATAACTTCGCGTGGAAGGCCGGTTGCAAGATCGCGACCGCGTATCGCTTGCTCCATAGGTTCTTCGAGCGGCAATACCGCACCGATAGCAATTTTGGTCATCTCTGCGGTGCGCTCTCCAATAGCGAGCTGGAATTCATTGCGGACAAAGTCGATAATATTATCGTTAAACCTGTCGCCCGCAACTTGTGAACTCTTGCTTGAAACAGTCCCTCCGAGCGCGAGCACGGCAATGTCTGTCGTTCCTGCACCAATATCGAGCACCATAGTACCAACTGCTTCGTTCACAGGAAGCTTTGCGCCGATGGCGCCAGCCATCGGCTCCTCTACGATAAATACCTCGCGAGCTCCAGCCGTAAGTGCAGCATCGCGCACGGCGCGACTTTCAACATTGGTGACACCTGTAGGAACTCCCACAACCACGCGCGGACCAAAGAGTTTCGTCGAACCTGCCTGCGCTTTATGAATCAAGTACGTCAAAAGTTCCTGTGTCACTTCGAAGTCAGAAATAACTCCGTGTGAAAGTGGTCGCACAGCGCGCACGTGTGGTGGTGTCTTTCCGAGCATAGCTTTTGCACCCGCTCCAACAGCCACTACTTGCCCCGTCTTCTCATTCACGGTCACCACCGACGGTTCATTAATCACAATTCCACGACCACGTACATACACGAGCGTATTCCCCGTACCAAGGTCGATACCGATGTCGCTAGAGAAGAATGAACTCTTTGAAAATCCCTTGGCCATACTTTATGCAGCTTCTGCTTCAGCAGCGACAACTTTAGAAAACGATGCAAGTAAGTTCTCACGACTTACTTTCTTCAATTCACCCGTCGCTCGATTTACCACTTCAACTTCCCCTGTATTAAGTGTGTCCTTACCAATGATTATACGCGTTGGGATACCAATAAGATCTGAGTCAGCAAGCTTCTCGCCAGCACGTGCATCACGATCGTCGTAGAGCGTATCAACACCAGCAACCATTAGCTCTTCGTATAAAGCGTCGGCATATCCAACAACCGTAGGATCATTTGGCACGAGCGATACAAGATGTACTTTGAAAGGAGCCACGGCTTCAGGCCAAACGATTCCCTTGCTGTCAGAGAGAAGCTCAACAATGGTTCCCATGAGACGTCCTAGTCCAATGCCGTATGCGCCATTCACCAACGGCTTGTCATTACCCTCTTCATCTTTATAGGTAACGCCAAGTTCTGTCGTATAGCGCGTTGCATACTTAAAGATATTTCCCACTTCTATCGACTTCGCCGTTCGAAGCGTTTCTCGCTTCACACCAAGCCCTGCAAGGATTCCATCTTCCATTACCTCATCATTCACTGCAATATTCTTCTCGTCATCTATATAAATGATATCCTCTCCTGCGTCACAAATTGTCTGGAACTCATGGCTAAACTTTGAGAACATCCCTCCCGATGCAAAGGTAAGATACGTTTTGTCTCCAATGCCTGTGCGATTGTATACATTTTTGTATGCCTGTATTGCCTTCTCGTAAAAAGCATCGAGGTCTTCTTGATCGCGATGGTATGAATACATGTCCTTCATAAGGAATTCGCGACCGCGCATAATGCCGGACTTTGAACGTAACTCATTACGAAACTTTGTTTGGAATTGATAAGTAACTAGCGGGAGATCGCGATATGAATTCACGTGATCACGAACCATGCGCGCCATTGGTTCCTCGTGAGTACAACCGAGTCCAAGCTCATTATCGTTCTTTAGCTTCGTCTTAAACCATACATCGACAACTGCATCGTCCCAACGACCACTTGTCTTCCAAAGCTCAGGGTCCTGAAGCGCAGATAATGAGACTTCTTGCCCACTAATCGCGTTCATTTCTTCACGAATGATTTGACGGATATTTTCAATGACTCGGAGTCCTAGTGGTAGATAGTCATAAACACCTGCCATTTCCTTATGAACGAAACCTGCACGAATGAGGAGCTGCGCATTTTTGGCAACTTCGTCTGAAGGTGCTTCCCTCCTGGTTTTGGTGAAAAGTTGGCTTTGTCGCATAGTTCCCTAACTATACTGCGCCAGCGGGCTTAGGGCAAAATCTCTATTTCTGGACTCTTGTGTCCTAGTGAATCAGCTTCAAAATATCGTGGCCCGTAACCACCACCATAAGGAGGATAAGGAGGAGGAAGCCGACACCATTCACAGCCGCTGCAAACGTAGGAGGTATAGGTCTGCGAGTTATGGTCTCGATAATAACGAAGAGTAGACGGCCACCATCGAGTGCTGGGACAGGAAGAAGGTTAATGATAGCGAGGTTTATAGAAATGATTGCGGCTATGGAAAGGAGTTGCGCAAAGCCCTGTGTATATGCGGAGCCCACAGCCCCTGCAATACCAACGGGGCCAGATACTTGCGACAGGTCTGCTTTAAGCGTAATTGCCTTCCAAAAGAACTGCATGAGACCTACAGCAGTTTCCTTAGTAATTTCCCCTGTGTAGATTGCACCATCAATTGGTGCACGAAGAAGCGAAACAGGAACAGTACCAACGGGAGCAACAGACACTCCAAGGGCGAGCCGTTCCGGCTCGCCTACAATTACTCCTTTTATTGGAGTCACTTCCACCACCTTCTCTTCATGATTACGTTCAATCGAGAACTGAAGGGGTGCTCCCTTAGTATCTGAAGCAACGAAGGTAAGAAAAGCTTGTGGGTCGACACTTTTGAAAACTTCTTCCGGAAGCGAAACTGAACGAATTGTGTCACCCGCTACGAGTCCTGCGAGCGCTGCTGGGCTTCCTGGGAGCACATCAGCTACGGTAAGCGCTGCATCTGGCGCAAGAGCCACTTCGTCTGGCGTTAGCGCGCGAGGTGTTCCTACATAGAGAATAACCGTAATAAGCACGTACGCCAGCAATAAGTTCATTGCGATGCCTGCAACAAGGGTGAGTGCCTGGAGAATGCGTGGTCGCGCAGAGAAAGCTTTAGGAGAAGCTAACACTCCCTCCTTGGTCTCATCTTCACCATAAATCTTAACGAAACCACCAAACGGCAATGCATTCACACTGTATAGAGTCTCGCCAAACCTCTTCCCATACAAACGTGGTGGATACCCAATACCAAACTCGTCCACCTGCATGCCAGAAAGCTTCGCAACAATAAAGTGCCCGAGCTCGTGCACAAGAATAAGTACGACGAGTACGATTATAAAAATGAGAACAGTCATGTGCCTAGTGTACTACATCGTACTATGGAGCGCGTTCCAAGCTCACAATACGTCGCCCGTGATCAATAAGAGTAATTGCGTCTTTATCAACCGCTTTTGCTAATCCCTGCACATCTTCTCGCAAATCCTCAACGCTGACTTCCAACGTACCGACACGATGGTTTAGTTCATCCACGCCCGTCTTTACAATGCTCATATCAATCTTTAATTCACTTACATCTATTTGCAGGTCTGTTATCTGATATTCCAAGCTATAGAAACCATTCTTCATAGCCTTAAGCATATCAAAAAGCATCAAGCCCAAGTCAGAGACAGTATGTACAATAGTCTCAACGGTATTTGCAACCTCGCGCAGCGTTGGTTCTGGTTCAGAATGTAGAATCGCGCTTGTCATTACATTCAGTATACGTGGCTAGTCGAAATGCCTAAAAAGAAAGGGCTGGGTATAACCCAGCCCTGACTTCATATTTATTTTATCTCGCTCAATTAGCGAGCAATTTCCTCTTGTTTCTTCTTTCCGGTCGTCTCAAGTTCTTGCGTTGCAGCTTCTACCATCTTCTGTACGTCTGCCTTTAGGCGCTCCACCTCATCCTTACCCATACCACCGTCCTTTTCTGCAGCATCAATATCCTTAATCGCTTCAGCGCGATGGCCACGAAGGGTAACTTTTGATTGTTCAACCTTCTCTCCTGCAAGCTTTGAAAGAAGTGTGCGACGCTCAGCGGTAAGCTCTGGAAATATCACACGAATACCTGAGTCGTCTACCACTACGGAGATACCGAGGTTTGCATCCCCTATCGCCTTCTCTATGGGCTTATTAAGCGATTTGTCCCATGGTGAGATACGAATAGTGCGGGCATCTTCAACTGTGACGCTTGCGATTTGTGAGATTGCAGAACGAGCGCCGTATGCGTCTACCTTAACTCCGTCAAGCAGGGCTGGCGCAGCCCGCCCTGTGCGTACGCCACTAAGCTCACGAGAAAGCCATTCCTGCGCCTCTGTTATCTGTCCTTTAAATTTAGAAAAGTCATATGCCATATGCACATTAGTGTATCAGATTTACACAATATGGTAGGGTCTTTACAGGCCTGGCAATAAGGAGAACAGCCATGACGCTCACGCGCCGGGTTCTCCGGTCATGCGATAGGCGCGCTCGCGTAATGCACTATTGTGCAAATTGCGACAACCAGATCTTTCCTGGAGATATCTATTATATTCTCGTCGAGATTCGAACAGTTGGGACACATAAATGGCTCGAGGTTCGCAAGGAACATGTGCATCCTTCGTGTCCTTACGATCCCGAAGATGAACCTTCCGAATACACGTTCTACAATTCTAATGTGTACGAATTCCGTCTAGCTGCATAAATAAGATGAGCTCACCCATTGAAAGGTTAATTCCATGGCAACCAGGGCATTTCATGACCGACTGCGCCACGCACAGTCCGTGTCAATAAGTGGAAGAAAGTTTTGGGATGCAGAGAGAGCGTCCCAAGCTGAGGTTTCTACCAAGTGCAGACATCGTGACCCTGTAACCGACGTGCGATGCACTAACGATGTAAAAGGTAATCGCGCCAACTGTTCGGAACATGGCGGGTAATAGTACATACTCCTCAATCTCCCGGCGACTCTGTCCGGGATTTTTTATAAAATACATCCTTTATACTTAGGACATGACTGAAGCTGAAAAAGACGAGATACTCAATTTTCTACATAGAAATCCGATGGGTGTAATTTCAACAGTACACAAAAGTGACGGTGCTCCAGAATCAGCGTTGGTGGCATTCGCTGAAACTTCAGACTTTAAACTTATTTTCCAAACACTTACTGCGGCACGTAAGTATGTGAATCTGAAAACAGATCCACGAGTTTCATTTGTTATTGGTTGGGAAATTGATAAACAACATCAAATCACTCTTCAATATGAAGGTTCAGCTATGGAGATAGTTAATGAAGATAGTGATTATCAAGAGTACAGAAAGATATTTGAGCAAAAGAAAACTCCCTGTACTACTGATTTTCTCGACAATCCTAAATCACGCCTCTTTCTCATAGAACCGCGCTGGATTGGTTATTCAGATTATTCGAGTGATGTCCCGCGAATTATTGAGAATACTTTTGATTAGCATTAGCGATGAGGACACCCTGCCCAACAACACGGCCGGCGCATTCCACTTTTTAGTTTTGACAGTGCTTTTTCAATACGGATATCTCTGGTTTCAGCTTTCTTTCCAGAAGTAACCCAGCAAATCCATTCACTCCGCGCAAGTGGTGTGATGTCTTCCCAAACTTCCAACGCCGAAGCAGACGCAAGTAGCGCTTCTCGTAAATCTGCTGGCAATTTGTGTACGCTTCCAGAAGCAACCTTGTTCATGCCACCACTATATCAGGCAGGCAAGTACTAGTACTTACATCCCTACTGGCTCGTATTCTGCTTGTTCTTTTATTCCACTACGAAGTGGAATCTCCTTGAGGAAGAATGCGATGACGAAGGCGATGAGCATTACCGGTGACGCGTAGAAGAAGATGTCATCGAATGCATGTGTGAATGCTGCATAGGCAACGTGCGCTGCTTCAGGTGGAAGCGTGCGCAAAGTATTTATGGCATTTGCACCTGAACTACCCACATGCGCTGCATTGGGAGTATTTGCCGTTAGGTGTGCGACAAATCGTGAGGCTAGAATAGCGCCGAAGATTGAAGTACCGAACGAGCTACCCATTGAACGGAAGAATGTAACCAGTGCCGTCGCCGTTCCAAGATCCTTATACTCAACGGAATTCTGCACAGCAAGTGTCATCACTTGCATAAACGATCCAATACCAATACCAGTCACAAGCATCCAGAATGACAATAGCCACTGGCTCGTATTTGGATCAAGACCACTCATAAGGAAGAGGCCTATACCTGTAATCACCGTTCCGAAGATTGGGTAGAAGCGGTACTTCCCTGTCTTAGAAATAAGGCGACCCGAAGTAACCGATGCTATGAGTAAACCGGCAACGAGCGGGAGCATGAGGAGACCTGATTTAGTCGCGGAATATCCTCGTACGACCTGCATGTACTCTGGTAGATAAATGATCGCAGCAAACATTGCGAGACCTGAAATGAATGAGAGGAGTGACGATACGGTAAAGATACTATCCTTAAAAAGATGTAGCGGCATAATCGGTTCCTTCGCACGTGATTCCCACCAAATGAAAGAGTAGCCAAGAAATACTCCGCCCCAGAGAAGCCAAAGGATCTGTACCGAACCCCAGCTGTACGTTGAGCCACCCCACACGCTCGCAAGCAAAAGACATATTACGGAAGCTGAAAGCAGCAGTGCGCCAAAGTAATCAATTGAATGCTCACGCTTCTGCACCGGAACGTGAAGACGCGTCGCTATAGCGGCAAGCGCGATAAGGCCAAGCGGTACGTTTATGTAGAAAATCCAACGCCAAGAAAGATTATCCGTAAAGAAACCGCCGAGTAATGGACCCACGACGCTTGAAACGCCGAAGACCGCACCAATGAGTCCTTGGTAACGCCCGCGATCGCGCGCTGGAACCACGTCGCCGATAGTTGCAAAGACGAGTGACATAAGTCCTCCCGCACCGATACCTTGGATGCCACGGAAGATAATAAGCTGGATCATGCTTCCCGAAAGCCCCGAGAGGATCGATCCGACGAGGAAGATGATAACGGCAATCGAGAGCATGAGCTTGCGACCGAAGATATCGCTGAATTTCCCGTACAGCGGTGTTACCACTGCACTCGCGATGAGGTATGACGTAACCACCCATGAGAGTTCATTCAGCGCACCAAAATCATTCGCGATAGTTGGGAGCGCGGTCGAGACGATAGTCTGGTCGAGGGCAGCCAAAAGCATCGTAATCATGAGCGCGCCCATGACCACTAATATGCTTTTGTGCCGCTCCTCGGCGGTTTCGGAAGTCTGTGTTTCAGGATTCATACGATATAACTTTAGTTACCCACTCTACTACATTTGCTTGAATAGCGCATGAAGTAGCTCCACCCGCATAACTGACTCAGCGATATGGATTCTTACTGGCTAACTAGACGACGTAGGAACCTATCTCTTCCCTTCCCATTCAAGTAAGAACTGCTTAACGTAATTTTTCATATATGCATGTCTGTCTGCTGCGATCTTTTTAGCAGTTCTGGTATTCATAAGATTCTTGAGAAGAAAGAGTTTCTCCTCAAAATGATGGAGGGAGGAACTATTCAAAGCTTGATACCCCTTGGTAGTTTTTATGTTCTGAGCTTTCTTTGTTGGATCATATAAAGGTCTTCCTTTACTACCGCCATACGCAAATGCCCTGGCAATACCGATAGCACCTACTGCATCGAGTCGATCAGCATCTTGAACTATATAAAACTCCATCGGAGCTGAATCCCTCTTCGTATTCAAAGACTTACTAAATGACATATTCTTAATGATGAACATAATTTCATCAATTGTATTTGCAGGTACCTTTTGTTTCTTTAAAAAGTTTTCAGCAATTGAGTAGTCATCCTCTTTTGCATGAATAACTTTTCTATCGCCCACATCATGGAGGAGAAGGGTTAGGTCTACTATGAACTTGTCAGCTTTTTCTGTTTTACAGATCAACTTCGCATTATTACGAACTCGTTCGATATGCCACCAATCATGGCCAGTACCCTCTCCGTCCAAAGCCTTTTTAACAAACTTTTCAGCGGCTTTGATTACTAGGTTTTGTGTCATTAGAACCAGTATACATGAGGAGAAATGTTGCTAGCACTATAGAACGGTGTTTGAACATTAATAGAGCAACCCTGATGACGGATAAACCATCATCAGGGTTGGAAAGAGGGATGAATGCGTCTGTTTTCTAGACCGTCTGTAAGGTCATCAGACACGGCGAGTCAGCACAGATCGTCGTGCTTAGGACAGACGAATGAAAGAGCGCATAGGCACCTCCTTGATTCTCAAACCACATTGGCTGAGTAATTTGAATAGTGGATGTAATTGTAAGAAATGTAAAGTAACTGTTGTTCGCAGAGTAGGACGATGTTAGAACCTTTCTGCAACGTGTGATAGGTTTTGTCTAGAGTAAAACCTAGAAGGAAATGGATATGTTCTTTATAAAAAAGAATGCCACAGCTTCTCTTAACTCCTGGCTATCTATAGTGGGGTTTAGTCTTCCTCGAATGACCTATGGAAGCCTGAGCGATTCACTTTACAGCAACACTCGACTTATATCGTTTAATACGCAAGAAGAGGCCGGTGAATTCATTACAAAAAACCCTGAAATCTGCAATGAAAATTGCAATATCCATCAAATGCTGGAATGCGATGGAAAAATTGAAATGATTCCGGTCTAATTAGCCGCGTTACGGGAAATCCCATACGCGGTTTTACTATTTATTGCTGACTGTCTGGGTCGATGTTGGAACCTATTTATTGACTAATATCTAACTATAGGTATAATACTATTTGCTACAGTAAACCGGATTTCCCGGAGCTACGTAGTAAAGCAACTTGTTCTTTTAGATCGTGTTGCTTAGTTGAGGAGAACTCGTTGTGAAAAATGACACGTTTACCCTTTCACTTGGACAAGCCCAGCAAATCGAATTTGCATTTCGGCGGAACGGATGGAGTGCCGAGGATGTGCACAAGCTTGTCTCGAAAGACACGCTTGCTAAGGTTCTTTTGTTTCTGAAAGACGACTGCGAGTACGTTGTTCCTGAAGGAATGCGGCTTGTTTCAAAAGAGCAAGCGACAAGACTCGCAGAAATTCAGGAGCAATCCCTCGAAGCCGCTTTGCGACGCTGGTCAGATTATTCAATCGAGCAGGTGTTCACTCTGGAGGTGACTGCTCAGGTTGGAGCATCGAGTAAGCTTCGAGCGACGTTTCTGAATAGCATGAAGGAATCAAGGGAAGTTGATAAGAAGTATGGCTACCCTAAGGTTAGTACGATTGGTGAACTAGTGAGGCTTGACGATTATAATATCTTACGGAGACATAACCTTGGGCGTAAAGCTCTTGCGTACGCAAGACAGGTTCTGGCAACTAAAAATCTTCAACTTGGGATGTAAATCCCTAATCCCGCGCTTTGATTGGCGTGGGGTTATTATTTTATTGCTGGCAGACTAGGGTTGAAACCCTAGTAGAGCGACAAGAACCGCAGATGAGGGTACGCTACAAGGATATGGCTAATGATATGGTGGGCGTACATGACGCAAAGGAGAAGAAAGTGTGGGATGTGGCTGTGGTAGGCGGCGGAGCCGCCGGTATGATGGCAGCGGGTGTTGCTGCTGCAGCGGGCGCTTCCGTTGTTCTCCTTGAAAAGAATCCTGGCCTTGGAAAGAAACTCCTTATAACGGGCGGTGGCCGCTGCAATGTTACCAATGCTGAATTTGATACACGTGTACTTCTCGCTAAGTTTAATAGTCGAGGAAAGAAGACTGACCAATTCCTCTTCTCCCCTTTTTCTAAACATGGCGTTGAAGATACGCTGAAGTTTTTTAATGATCGCGGGATGCCGACAAAAGTCGAGGCTAACAATCGAGTATTCCCTGAAAGTAACAGCGCGCAGTCGGTGTGGGATGTTTTGAATAGCTATATAGAGGAAGGTCGTGTGAAAGTAATTCCTGGAATTAAGGTAATAAATATTGCTCAAGAGAATGGACGTATTTCATATGTAGAACTCGCCAACCAACAACGAGTACTCGCCCGCTCATATATTTTCGCGACAGGCGGTAAGTCGCGTCCAGAGACAGGATCGACTGGTGATGGTTTTGACTGGCTACGCGCGCTTGGTCACGAGGTTAAAGAACCAGACGCATCACTTGTGCCACTCACTCTTAAAGACGCATGGGCTAAGAAGCTTGCTGGTGTGAGCCTCCCTGCTATCACTCTCACCATGCTTCAGAATGGAAAGAAATATGGAAAGCGAGCGGGAGGAATGCTTTTCACCCACCAAGGCATTAGTGGACCTGCAGTACTTAACTCAAGCAATGATGTTGGTGAACTTTTAAAGTACGGCCCTGTGTCTCTTTCACTTGATCTGCTGCCCGGTATCGCGCTCGACGCTTTGGACGTGCAATTGCGCGCACGGTTCGAAGAGGATAGTAATAAGAAAATACGAAATGTAGTGAGCGGTATGATTCCTGCTTCCCTTGCAGATGTAGTTTTTGAAAAAGTCGGAATTAATGGAGACTCGCCATGCAATGCAGTGACGCGCGCCGAGCGCATAGCGCTCGGCCACACTATTAAAGGTATCGAGCTAAACGTACGAGGTCTCCTGGGAGTTGAGAAAGCAATCGTCACGAGTGGTGGGGTTGTACTTACAGAAGTAGATTTTCGTACTATGCGCTCAACGCTGATTGAAAATCTCTATATCGTAGGAGATCTTTTAAACATTGACCGCCCTTCGGGCGGTTACAGCCTTCAGCTTTGCTGGACTACAGGCACCGTAGCAGGACTGAGCGCGGCAGAAGCTGCCGCAAAGCAACGCACACAGTAACTACAACGCGCTCGCGTCTTCGTTCCAGTGCGTAACAGTCCAGCCTCCATTTTCAACTGTAGCAACCATAAGAGCTGTGTTACGCATAAACATGCCGCGTATCGTTTTTACATACAACTTTGCGGTAAGACTATCGCCATACGTAATGAGTGAATAGAGGCAACGCATAAAGGCGCCATGGGTAACGACAACAATCTGTTCCCCGGGCATATGCTCAACATATAGAAGCGCAGCACGAGCACGCGCAAACAATTCGTCTATAGTCTCCTCATCTGAATATCGGTAACTACTGCGATGTCGATTCAGTAAGATATTAAACTGTGCCCAAATCCACAAAGGATGAAATCGTCCACGAAGCATCTGTACGCTTGGGCGACGCCACTCTACGAACAAATCTGAATATTGGACAGGTAGGTTTGTCTTTTCGTGGATGAATTTCGCCGTAGCTATTGCACGGACATACGTACTTGCAACCAAAGCGTCGAGCGGGAGCTTCGCCAAATGCTCAGCCACAATTTCTGCCTGCTGTTCTCCTTTCTTTGTTAGTAAGGTTTCAGGTATTTGCTGCTTTTTTAAGTCTGCATTTGCTTCACTTTGGCCATGCCGAACGAAATACACTGTCTTCATCTAAGGACAGTATCACGAAGACTATGAAGAATGCATAAGGGTAGATTGGTTCAAATTTGATATGAAGTATTGCTGAAGAATATATTGAAAAATAATTATATACGAACGTACCTTTCCCCTATCTTTTTACACGTATTAAGTACGCGCACTGATAGCGTAAATATATGGGGGCCACATCATCACAACGCGTACACGACGAACTTCAAAAGGGTCTTTCCGTTTCAGTAATACGTCTAACTGATGCACTTATAGAAGATGCCTACCAGCTACGAGCATCTGATATTCATCTTGATCCAGAACTAGAGCAGCTGCGTGTGCGAATGCGCATTGATGGCGTTTTGGAAGAGCACTATCAATTCCCAAAACAAATTCATGCAGAATTAATAGCGCGACTAAAGATACTTGCAGGGCTGCGTACAGATGAGCACTTCTTGCCTCAGGATGGTCGCTTTAGATCTTTCCTTTCAGACTTAACCTGGATAGATATTCGAATTTCTATTGCACCGACATATCACGGTGAGAATGCTGTCCTTCGTTTACTTTCTTCACATACCGAGCACTTTACGCTTTCTGAACTCGGCATGTCTCCTGAGAATGAGCAAGTACTGCAACAAACACTTTCCCGCTCGACAGGAATGATAGTAGTTACCGGTCCAACGGGTAGCGGTAAGACAACTACTCTGTATAGCCTTATGCGAATACTAGCAAAACGCGCTGTATCGCTCGTAAGTATTGAAGATCCTATTGAATATTCAATGCCTGGCATATCTCAAATACAAACCGATCAACGAACAGGACTAACGTTTGCACGCGGACTGCGATCTATTCTGCGACAGGATCCTGACATTCTAATGGTTGGCGAAATACGCGATACCGAAACAGCGGGGCTCGCAGTAAATGCCGCTCTTACCGGTCACCTCGTGCTTACGACACTTCACACGAATGACGCAGCTACTACGCTCCCGAGGCTTTTAGATATGAAGATTGAGCCATATCTAATAGCTTCAACCGTTCGACTCGTCATTGCTCAACGACTTGTGCGACGGATTTGTTCTGATTGTAAGGAAGAGATTGAACTATCCATAGAAGAAGCAAGTCTGCTTGATACTGAATTCAACATAGGAAATACACTTGATCGTGTATTTCGCGGCGCAGGATGCGCCGCGTGTAATGGCACGGGCTATCGCGGTCGCGTGTGCCTATACGAATTTTTACCAATTCCTGCAACGATTCAAGAAGCAATAATACGCCGAGCAAGCGTACGTGAGTTGCATGCACTTGCTACTGAATTAGGAATACGGACCATGCATGCAGATGGCATTCAAAAGATAAAAGCAGGTGAAACAACCATCGAAGAAATACTTCGCATTCGTTATGAATAACTTACACAGCTCAATTCGAATAAAGTCCGAGGATCGCATTTTGTTTGCGAAACGACTAGCTCTGTACCTGCGTTCAGGCATTCCTATCGTCGAGGCATTTGCGCTGATTTGTGACGACGCTTCGCCAGGTAATCACGTAAAGATAGTGAGAGCAGTTTCAGAAGATGTCGTACATGGTCGTACCCTTTCGCAAGCACTCAATAAATTCCCAAAAGCGTATTCAGCATTTCACACTAATCTTATCGCTGTTGGAGAAGCAAGCGGAACATTGCCGGAAAACTTACGGTACCTTGCCCAGCTACTTGAACGTACAGCAATGCTAAATCGTAAGATCGTGAGTGCTTTGGTATATCCAGTAATTATTATGTTTGGAACTATATCGGTTGCTGGTTTCTTAACGCTTTACGCATTTCCAAAGATGATTCCCCTCTTCAGAGGATTCCACGCAAAGTTACCTTTCACTACACGTGTACTAATTGGTATATCCGACCTCTTCGCAAAACACGGGTTTCTCGTAATGACCTGTGCACTATTTCTAATTACAGCAGGTATATTTCTCGTCAGGCTTCCACAGATTCGTAGACGATTGCAGTTCATGAGTATTCGCATTCCGCTGATTAATAGTCTTACAACCTACTACTATCTCGCGACAATCCATAGAACACTTTCATTACTTCTTGAAAGTGGTATGCGCATTGAAGCGTCACTCTTACTCACGGCCGATGGGCTCGCGAATAGTTGTTATAAGGAATCACTCGATAGAGTTCGGCTTGGGATTATTGAAGGTACTAAAGTTTCGGTAAACATGCGTAAAGATCCAAGTCTTTATCCGCCAGTAGTAACTCAGCTGATTTCTGCAGGAGAAATTACTGGAAATCTAAAAGAGAGCTTCGGAGCAATTGCCGACGTGTATGAAGAACGGTTGGATGAGCTCACGCGTACACTTTCTACCCTTGTTGAGCCAATACTAATGCTCCTCATGGGTCTTATCGTAGGATTTGTCGCCCTCGCCATCATCACTCCTATCTATGGACTGACTCAGAACATATCAACGCATTGAGTATGATAGTTCCTTTTTCAGCACGTGGATTTACTCTTGCGGAGATGGTGCTCGTACTCGCCCTCATGAGTCTCCTTGGTAGCCTTACAGCGTTCGTAAATATTGGTGCGTATAAAAGATTGCTCGCACGCACAGACGTTGATCGTATTGTTGGTGCACTTGTGCAGGCACGTAGCGAGGCGATGCATGGAGTTTGCAAGGCAAACATATGTGACACACCTCCGCCCCATGGAGTGCGCGTAGGCAGAAATGAAGTGACTGTTTTTGAAGGTTCCTCATACTCAGACAGAATTGCGACTGTCGATGAGACTTTCTTTCTCGACGGAACGATGGCATCAGGTACAAACGAAGTTGTATTTGTGCCAATCACGGGCGAAGTATCGGATGGTTTAGATATTTTTCTAACGGGCGTGGAAGGTAGCGCAAGTAATACGTGGCACGTACAGATTGCAACGTCAGGAAATATCACGTCGAATGCCATGCGTGTAGATAATTAATTGTATGCGCGCATTTTCAACTATTGAGATTCTCATTGCACTAGCAATTCTTACCGCTGCGATAACAGCAGCTGCCCTCGTCGGATTTGGCACTCCGTTCATGCTCGCCAATATGAAATTAGAAGCAATTGCACTCTACGCAGAAGACGCAGATCTTTCTCGTATTGAGCATCAGTCTTGGACTAGACTGCAGGCAATACGCTCTGTGGCAAGTACTACGGTCGATGGATTCGAACGCTCACGCACCATAGAAGAAATTCAAGACGATAGTTCATTACAAGCAGAATCGACAGTCTCGTGGACAGATGTCTACGGTACAAAACGATCGTCAACACTTGAGACGGTACTTACTTCATCTACGGATGACAATCCCTGTGATCCTTTTGTCTCAAGTAGTTGGACGACTCCTCAGGCACGCAGCTATCCACTATCTGTAGGTGGTTTATTACCAAATACTATTACCAACGATTCATATCCGATTTCAGATTTGCATGCAGTGGAAAGCACACTCATTGCCTCCATTCGTGCCACAACACTCATTGCCTCACCCACTCTTTTCTTTTTTGATGTTTCCAATACTACAAATACTCCTCTCCTTATAGGAAATGGCTTTGATAATGCGAGTACCTCACGAA
>JBDSUM010000005.1:0-9669 GCA_039927695.1 Minisyncoccota bacterium | reverse complement strand
GAGCACGAGTAATAGCCTGACGAATCCACCAGGTAGCATAGGTTGAGAATTTATACCCCTTCTTCCAGTCGAACTTATCAACAGCCTTGAAGAGTCCGATGTTTCCTTCCTGAATAAGGTCGAGGAGCGTGAGATCTGGTGAGCGACCTACGTATTTCTTTGCGATAGAGACAACGAGGCGAAGGTTTGAGCGAGCAAGAATGTTACGTGCTTCTTCTTCACCATTCTCAATACGCTTTGCAAGTTCCTTTTCTTCAGCACCAGTCAAAAGTGGGTACTGACCGATCTCACGAAGATATATCTGAATAGAGTCATAGCCTCCGCCATCACGAGACTTAATGTTGCGGTTAGCGAGATACTCGTCAGCCTGGTCTTCAAGCATGCCTCCTTCAAGGATGTCGATACCGGTTGCCGTAAAACGCTCGTAGAGCTCATCGAGGAAGTTAACATCGTCTTCGATGTGTGGGAACTCGCGAAGGATTTCGCTGTAGGTAATGTATCCACGCTCCTTTCCCTTCTGGATAAGCTTTTCAGCTTTGTCAGTACGTTCGGTTGCAGCCTTTGCTTTCACACCAGTAACAGCTTTGCGAACAACATCCATTGCACCTTTCTTCGCTGCGGTTTTAACAGCCTTCTTTGGAGCTGCTTTAGGGGCAGTCTTCTTAGGCGCAACTTTCTTAACAGCTTTATGAGCCGCCTTCTTTGGAGCTGCTTTCTTTACGACTTTCTTTGGAGCACTTTTCTTCACAGCTTTTTTGGGAGCCGATTTCTTTGTAGGCATAGGTGAAATGAAAAAAGATTAGTAATGAATACGTAAAATGTTTTGAAAAGAAACGAGAGCTGAGCTGCTATGGCAACTGAGATAACCGAGTTGAAACATCGCGTGCTTCGATGCTTGCTGCTTGTATGCTCTCAGGATCATTCGATGCTTCCGCACGTCTGAGTTTGAGTGTCGCTTCACGTAGCGCGTCCATTAGGATCATGCGCTCGAAGGTATATATGAGATCGTTTGCCGCGTCTGCTTCGGGGGATTCGCCAAAGACGAGTCCTGCCTCGAACAGGGCGCGTTCGTCCAAGTCCACTTCAATGGGGACCGGTGCGCCAATAATACGATTATACTCAGATTTAAGCCTTTCGGCAAGGGGTGAATCCGGGTATGACTTGATAGTAGCGAAGATTAGCGAGCGGCGTGATTCTAGTCCTGATATCTTCATAGACGCAGGAGACACCGTTCCCTTTCGCATGTCCACAGCATCAGCTGCATCATGAGGGACTTCCTCCGGGCGTGGCAAACTGGCGCGCACTGCTTCTGGAGTTGATGAGAGCGTTCGAGCCACGATGTCTACGTATCGGTTACGCTCGAGGGGACTTTTCACCGCGACGACCAGCGGGAGTACGATTGCCTCAACCTGGCGAAGGAGTTTGAACTCATCACGTTCGCTCGCACTAAGCACTGCGAGGAAGAATTCAATGACTGACTGTGAATTCTTCACGAGTTCGCTAAATACCTTAGGTCCATTTTCATCTTCTGAAACAACATCCGCAGGATCCTTTCCTTCTGGAAGCCGCACTGCCTTTACTCGCATGCCGGCCATGAGTGCTGCGCGCGCGTTCTTAGCGGATGCGGCTAACCCTGCGCGGTCGCCATCGAGACACAGCATGAGGTTATCTGCGTATCGCTTTATAAGAGAGAGGTGCTGACTTGAAAGAGCCGTTCCAGAAAGCGCGATGGTGTTTTGGAAGCCAGCCTGGTGAAGCAAGAGCAAATCAAATTGCCCTTCAACTAAGATGGCAAAGCCACGTGAACGAATTGCGTCCTTTGCCTTATCCATACCAAAGAGCACTTCTGATTTTTTAAATAAACCAGTCTCTGGGCTATTTAAATACTTGGCATTGTCAGCAGGGTCGAGCGCACGACCGGTAAACGCTACCGTGCGCCCGGCAGCGTCACGTATGGGAAACATAAGGCGATTGCGGAAGCGGTCATACCACGTGCCAGGTTTTTCATCCGCTTCCTTAACCAAACCAGCCTCAGCCAATTCTTTAGGTATATATCCTTGAGTACCAAGTGCCTCCAGTAATCCGCGCCAACCAGCAGGTGCAAAACCGAGTTTCCAATCTTTAATAGTTTCGAGTGTAAGTCCTCGCTTTAGCGCATAGTCGTGTGCAGGCGTTCCCGCTTCAAGTGTGCTCGCAAAAAAAGATTCTGCTTGTGCCACCATCTCGCGAAGCCGGTCTGCTCTATCGCGAACCATGGTGTCTTCTGGTCTAAGCGCCTTCAGTTCAATTCCTGCTTTTTCCGCAAGTATCTTTAATGCACCCTTAAAATCAACACCTTCCATTATCTGAATAAAGGTAAAGTGATCCCCGCCCTGCGACGTTGAGAAACAAAAGTAACTGCCACGCTCTGGATTCACATAAAAGGATGGTGTCTTTTCCTTTCCGAATGGTGAAAGTCCACGCCAATACTTCCCCGCCCTTGTGAGCTTTACGTACGGCGTTATAACCTCGATAATCGAGAGCTTGTCCTTAATTTGCTGTACTGAGTCAGGCTGCATTTGTCTCTATTCTACCGCCATTTTCGGCGCTGTACCAAGAAAGCAAAAAGGCCGACGTTTCCGTCGGCCTTTTTGCTACATATTGTAATTCGTGAACTAATCGTCACTCACCACAGGAGCTGCAAGTGAAACCTGCTCAGCAAGTTCTGCTGCAGCTTGCGCTGCTGCCATCTCACGACGGCCACGAGCGAGCTGAAGCTGTGCGATCTCCCCTGCCTTGCTTGATCCTGCGAATGCCGTTCCCGCTGGGATGAGGCGTCCGAGGATAACATTCTCCTTAAGACCGCGAAGTGTATCGACTGAGCCCTTAAGAGCTGCGTCGATAAGGATCTTCGTGGTCTGCTCGAAGGATGCTGCAGAGAGGAATGAGCGACGAGAGAGCGCTGACTGCTTAATACCGAAGACAATGTCTGTCGACTTCGGAGCGATCTTTGCGTCGTCTTCGAGTTCCTTAACGATCTCAGCAAACTCCCACTGCTCAACGATGTCGCCAACGGAGAGGTCTGAGTCACCAGTGTCAGTGATCTTCGCGCGATTGAACATCTGGCGAACGACCACTTCAAGGTGCTTGCGAGAAACCGATGCTCCCTGAAGTTCGTAGATCTTTGAAGTCTCCGCAATGATGTATTCCTGAACGGCGGTGCGTCCGGCGTACTGGAAGAGCTCATCGAGGTCTACTGAACCGTCGGTAAGGAGCTGACCCTTCACAACTTTGTCTCCTGCCTTCACAAATGACTGGCGAGGATAGTTCGCGACGAATTCGCTTGCTGAACCATCCTTCTTGCCCTGACCTGCTTCTGGCTGAAGAACGAGAACCTTTTCACGTCCCTGATCACGAATTTCCGTGATCATACCGTCGAACTTAGCAACGATTGCTGGGTTCTTAGGAGAACGTTTTTCGAAGAGTTCTTCGACACGAGGGAGACCCTGTGTGATGTCTCCACCGACAGACGCAGTACCACCGGCGTGGAAGGTACGCATTGTGAGCTGGGTTCCCGGCTCACCGATAGCCTGTGCAGCGATGGTTCCGACTGCTTCGCCGAGATCGACAGGAAGCTGCGTCGTAAGATCCATACCGTAGCAGATTGCACAGATGCCGTAGCGAGTTTCGCAGGACATAGGTGAGAGTACTGATACAGCCTCAACAGTGTCGTCGGTCGCGATATCACGTGCTTCGATTGCCGTTAGATAATGACGCTTCTTAAACGTAACGCCATTAGCAACAACTTCAGCAGCGAGTGTTCGCCCGCGGATAGCTGCTGCGAAATCAATCTTGATTCCAGAAGCAGAGATGCGCTTGATCGTGATGCCACGCTTTGTGCCACAGTCTGCCTGCGTGATGATTGAGTCCTGCGCAACGTCGAAGAGACGGCGAGTGAGGTACCCAGCACGAGCAGTACCGAGCGCGGTGTCAGTAAGACCCTTACGTGCACCGTGTGTACTCATGAAGTATTCAACAGGGTTAAGACCTTCAGTCATAGATGACACGATTGGCACTTCGATAGTTTCACCGGCGGTGTTCTGGATGAGACCCTTCATACCTGCCATCTGGGTGAGGTTTCCGAGGGAACCACGAGCTCCCGATCGCATCATGTCGTGCACTGAACCAGCTGGATCGAGGTTAGCTTCAACGAGCTTCTCAACGTCAGTCTTAGTACCGTGCCAGAGTTCGATAACCATACGACGCTTCTCTTCTTCAGTGAGGAGACCGTCCTTGTAGTCACCTTCGATCTTTGCAACCTTTTCGCGAGCTGCTGCAATGACTGCGCCCTTACCTTCTGGTACAGACACATCGTCGAGACTCCATGACACACCAGACTTAGTAGCGTACTCGAAGCCAAAGCGCTTCACTTTGTTTACGATTCCTGGAATTGCGTCGAGACCATACTTCACGATGCTGTCAGCCATGATGCCCGAGAGGACCTTGATGCTGATCGCGTCGTTAACATAGGGGTAATCTGCAGGAAGGACTGTGTTGAAGAGAAGACGTCCAACCGTTGTCTCGAAGAGTTCTCCGTTGAACTGCGCGTACTTCTCCTTACCCGGTGTTGGCATAACGTGCACTGATGCGCGCAAGTCGATAGCCTCGTACTGGTGAGCAAGAATCGCAGCGTTTGGTGAAGCGAAGTACTGTCCTTCTCCCTTAACCCCTGGCATTGCCTTGGTGAGCCAATAGGTACCAAGCACGATGTCGAGAGGCTTCTGGTTAAGAACGATCATGTCGCCAGAACCTGGCTTCAAAATGTTCTTGTTTGCACTCATGATGTTCTTTGCTTCCCACTGTGCTTCTTCTGAAAGCGGCACGTGAATAGCCATCTGGTCACCGTCGAAGTCTGCGTTGAATGCTGGACATACGAGTGGGTGAAGCTGGATAGCATCGCCTTCGATAAGACGAGGACGGAAGGCCTGAATACCCTGGCGGTGAAGCGTAGGGGCGCGGTTGAGGAGAACGTACTTCCCTGCAATCGCTTCTTCAAGGATTTCCCATACTTCTGGAACACCGTCTTCGATCAAGCGGCCTGCACCACGAATGTTGAAGGCGAGTTCACGTGAGAGAAGTCCTTCGATAACGAATGGGCGGAAGAGTTCCAAGGCCATGTGCTTTGGAAGACCACACTCATCGAGCTCGAGGTCAGGACCGACGACGATAACCGAACGACCAGAGTAGTCGACGCGCTTGCCGAGAAGGTTTTGGCGGAAGTAACCCTGCTTACCCTTAAGGTAGTCAGCAAGTGACTTAAGCGGACGGCGTTGAGCTGGTGTAAGGGCACCACCTGAAGCACCTGATTTACGTATTGAATTGTCGAGGAGTGCGTCCACTGCCTCCTGAAGAATGCGCTTCTCGTTGCGAAGGATAACTTCCGGCGCTTTGATGTCGAGGAGCTTCTTCAATCGGTTGTTACGGTTGATGACACGACGATAGAGGTCGTTAACGTCAGACGTCGCGTGACGACCACCTTCGAGTGCAACCATAGGACGAAGCGCTGGCGGAATAACAGGAATGCGTGTGAGGAACATCCACTCAGGACGTGTCTTCGCAGCAAGCATGTTCGTGATGAGGGCGATACGCTTTGCAAGCTTCTCACGCTCTGCAGCACCTGCCTTCGGATAACGTTCTTCGAGATTTGCCTTCACTTTATCAAGATCAAGACCACGGAAGAGATCGTAGATAGCTTCAGCGCCGATCTTTGCTTCGAAGAGTGTTCCGTACTTCACCGAGAAACGGTGGTAGGTAATTTCGTCGAATACACGACCGACGACGATAGAATCGATTTCACTCTTTGCGAGTGTCATGCGCTCCTTAAGAGCATCGCGCTGTGCGTCTTCAGTAAGTTCCTTGAACTTGCCCTTGTACTCGCCTTCGAGTTCAGCGAGCATGCGCTTCTTGGTGTCTTCGTTTACTTTCGTAACGATGTAGCCAGCGAAGTAGATAACCTTCTCGAGGTCAGCAGATGATACGCCGAGCAAGAGAGCCATACGTGACGGCATTGATCGGAGGAACCAAATGTGTGCGACCGGAGAAACGAGTTCGATGTGACCCATGCGTTCGCGGCGAACGATAGAGCGGGTGATTTCAACACCACACTTGTCACAAACGATACCCTTGTAACGAATACCTTTGTACTTACCGCAGTAACACTCGTAGTCGCGTTCAGGTCCAAAGATCTTCTCGTCGAAGAGTCCGTGCTTTTCTGAGCGCTGGGTACGGTAGTTAATGGTTTCCGGCTTCGTGATCTCCCCGCGTGACCATTCAAGGATACGCTCTGGTGAGGCGACGGAAAGGCGAAGCGCATTCCAATCGTTTCCACGATTCATCGGACGACCCGCTGGGCGTGGTCCTTTCCCAAACGGAGACGATGGTGTGTTTGATGTTGTCATATTTGCCATGTATCGAAGGAATTAAGCAGCGGTATCTACGCCTGCGCTGTCGCGATTCATCGGCTCAATGTCGAGCGCGAGTCCGCGAATCTGGTTAGTAAGAACGGCAAAGGATGCCGGTGTGCCCGAGTGACTGACAGGCTCGCCCTTGACGATAGCGTCGAAGGTAGCTGAACGTCCCGTAATATCGTCGGACTTGATAGTGAGCATTTCGCGGAGAGTGTAGGCAGCTCCATAGCCCAAGAGCGCCCACACTTCCATCTCTCCGAAGCGCTGACCACCATTCTGTGCCTTTCCGCCGAGCGGCTGCTGAGTGATAAGCGAGTACGGACCGATTGAACGCATGTGGATCTTGTCTTCCACCATGTGATGGAGTTTCAAGATATACATGTATCCGACAGAAATAGGCTGCGCGAAGGCTTCGCCTGAACGACCATCGAAGAGCTTCATCTTTCCTGAACGATCGAATCCTGCAGTTACGAGTTCCTGACGAATTTCGTCAGCCGTTGCTCCAGCAAATGGAGGCACGACAGCCTGGTAGCCGAGCGTGTGCGCAGCGAGTCCAAGGTGCATCTCAAGAATCTGACCGAGGTTCATACGAGATGGAATACCGAGTGGTGTGAGAATCACATCGACTGGATTTCCCTCTTCGTCGTATGGCATGTCTTCAACAGGAAGAACGCGGGAGATAACACCCTTGTTTCCGTGACGACCAGCAAGCTTGTCTCCGACTGATACGTTACGAACCTGCGCAACAGTAACAACGATCTTCTTGATGATGCCGCTTTCGAGCTGATCACCCTTCTCGCGACTAAATACGCGTACGCCGATAACACGACCACGCTTTCCTCCTTCCATACGGAGTGAGGTATCCTTCACGTCCTTTGCCTTGTCTCCAAAGATAGAACGAAGGAGGCGCTCTTCTGGCGTAAGCTGGGTCTCACCCTTAGGCGTTACCTTACCTACGAGAATGTCACCAGGGCGAACTTCTGCACCGATGCGAATCACCCCTTCCTCGTCGAGGTTCTTAAGGCGCATTTCACCGACGTTTGGAATGTCGTGAGTAGTAACTTCTGCACCAAGCTTGGTGTCGCGAACTGCTGCTTCGAAGTCTTCGATGTGCACAGTCGTGAACTTAGAGTTCTGCACCATACGTTCAGACACGATGATCGCGTCCTCGTAGTTAGCACCATTCCAAGACATGAATGCAACGCGCGCGTTCTGACCAAGAGCCATCTGGCCGTGGTCTGAACTTGAAGCATCAGCAAGAACATCTCCCTTCTTTACCTTGTCGCCTGTCTGTACTGATGGGCGCTGGCTAAAAGCTGAGTTCTGGTTGGTCTGAGTAAGCCCTTGGAGCTTGTAGTCATGGCGCTTACCGTCCTTGTCTTCCAGAATGATCTTACGAGCATCTGCATAGAAGACGGTACCTGCTTCTTCAGCGATGATAAGGCGGCCTGTGTTACGAGCTGCATGTGACTCAATACCGGTCGATACGAGTGGTACCTCAGGAATGAGACATGGCGTTGCCTGCTTCTGCATGTTTGAACCCATGAGTGCACGGTTTGCGTCGTCATGGTCAACGAACGGAATCATGGCAGTAGCTGCTGAGAACATCTGGAACGTCGATACGTCGATAAGGTCGATTTCTGCACGAGTCACGACTGCTGGTTCGCCGCCTCGGCGAGCTTCAATGGTGTCAGGAACAATATGACCCTTCTCGTCGATAGGTGTTGCACCATGTGCGATGACACGATCTTCCTCTTCGAGTGAGTTAAGGTAGACGATTTCTTCCGTAACCTTGCCCTTCGTAACGACAGCATATGGTGTCTCGATTACGCCGAACTCATTGGTGCGAGCGTGAATAGCGAGACGAAGGATAAGACCGATGTTCTGACCTTCTGGCGTGTGGATTGGGCAGAGTCGTCCGTAGTGCGATGGGTGCACGTCACGTACTTCGAAACCAGCGCGCTCACGAGTGAGACCGCCGGGGCCGAGTGCAGAGAGTGTGCGAAGTCCTTCGAGCTCAGCAAGAATGTTCTGCTGGTCCATGAACTGTGAGAGCTGGTTTGCCGTAAAGAATTCACGAACCGAAGCCTGGAATGGGCGTGGGTTAACAAATGCCATAGGAAGCGTAGTCTCGCTCTCAATAGTCGACATGCGATCCTGAATGTTTCGCTTCATGCGAGACATACCAACACGCATACGAGCCTGGAGGAGTTCTCCAACGAAACGCACACGACGGAAGCCAAGGTGATCGATGTCATCAGGCTGAGCGTCGGGGGTTACGTTCAAGCGAGCGATTTCTGCAACGATGCGCGTGAGGTCGTCGAGCGTAAGAGTGCGGTGCTCAAGAGACTTCGGGTCGGTTGGGAGACCGAAGCGAGCATTCAAGCGGTGACGACCAACCTTGTTGAGGTCGTAGCGATCAGCAGTGAAAAGCGCATTCACGTACTGCTTTGCGTTCTCAGCAGTCGCTAAGTCACCATCGCGCATGCGGCGGTGTACTTCAACGTACGCTTCTTCGATGGTCTTCGTCGTGTCGTGCGCCATCGTTGTCTTGATAGCCTCAAGAGCAACCTCGTCCTTTGCAAAACGTGAAAGAAGTTCTTCGCCGATACCTGCACCAAAGATGGTGAGGAGGTTTGTGACTGGGAACTTACGCTTGCGGTCGATCTTTACATAGATTGCACCATCAACATCTGATTCGATTTCGATCCATACGCCACGAGATGGCATGATCTTTGCACCGAACCACTGCTTACCCTTAAGTTCTTCCGAAACAAAGAATGCTCCGTATGAACGAGCGAGCTGCGGAACAATTGCGCGCTCAACACCGGAAACGATAAAACTACCGTGAGGCGTCATCATCGGGATGTCTGCGAGGAAAATATCCTGACTCTTCTCAGAACCGAAGGTCTTGTTGAGAAGAGTAACGCTTACCTTTACAGGGGCTTCGTAGGTACGCATATTGTCACGCGCATCTTCTTCAGTTCCCTTTGGCTCGCCAATGTCAAAACCATCGATACGAAGCTCAAACTTCTTACCTGAATAATCACTGATAGGTGTGAACTCTTTGAAGAGTTCGAGGAGACCATCGCGAATGAGCCATTTGAAAGACTCTCGCTGATGACCTACGAGGTCCGGGAAATCGACGCGTGGTGCGCGATATGCTCCGAACGTCTTCTGCACAAGCGCTTTTTGTGTAGCCATGACGTAGTGAAAATTACTG
>JBDSUM010000004.1:0-49277 GCA_039927695.1 Minisyncoccota bacterium | reverse complement strand
GCACCAAGAGCTCCGGCATTTCCGACTATGACACCTATGGCAATTGGCTTTTATATAATTATCCAAAAGAAGTTGAGCTGATGCCGTTCTACAACAAATCATTTTCGCGTAAGCGACTACCTGATCTTGAAGCTCTAAAGCGTGACTACGCGGGTATCAATGCGTCGTTCTCATTTCACAGCTATAATGCCTGAAATGGCGACCATTCCACCCGTACTGATTATCATATTTAACCGTCCCGATATTGTACGGAATCTTATTGATTCTCTTTCGCAGGTTAAACCATCTCTCATATACATAGCAGCAGACGGTCCACGACCTGATGTTCCCGGAGAAGCCGAAAGATGTCTCGCGGCAAGAACTGTCGCACAAAACATTCCCTGGCCTTGCACAGTAAAGACTCTCTTTTCTGAAGTGAATCAAGGAGTTGATCCTGCTGTTGAAGCTGCTATTTCGTGGTTCTTCGAAAATGAACCTGAAGGCATAATTCTCGAAGACGATTGTATTCCTCATCCTGACTTCTTTACCTTTACCAGTGAGATGCTCGAACGATATCGAAGTGACGAGCGCGTGATGATGGTGTCAGGAAATAATTTCCAGAAAGAGCGGATACGTGGTGACGGCAGTTATTATTTTTCAAACTATGGAAATACGTGGGGCTGGGCAACGTGGAAGCGTGCATGGGAAAAGTACGACACGGCACTTGCTGCGCTACCAGGTTTTATCGAACACAATTCATTAGCCACAATACTCCCGCGAGTCGAGGAGCAACGATTTTGGATTAAGTACCTGCGCAAGCTACATGCAGGCACTCGAACAGCATGGGATACCAAGTGGTTATTTGCTCAGTGGCTAAACAACGGCGTGGCAATAGTACCTAATACTAACCTTGTCGAGAATATCGGCTTTGGTAGCGACGCAACCCATACTGTGGGCGATACGAGTAGATCAGTAGATGCGAACTCCTTCCCTCCGCCGTATCGCACTCCTAGTTCGGGTGACGTCCATAACGAAGCTGACCGGTATCTTTTTGATACCGTTTTCCGCGTTACGTTCATGCAAAAAGTGCGTTATATTTTATCTATACTTCATGGAAAAGCCCGCTCAATCTCTCCTACAAGCTCTAAAACGGCTCCATATTAGGGCGCAATCGCGCTATACGCCGTTTACGACGACCTATCCTGGATTTGCGTGCTTTGTGCCAGATAAGTCGTCATTTCTCTTTATGTATGACGAGATCATGGGTCGTGAGATATACAAATTTACGACTGACGTACCAGCTCCTCGAATACTCGACTGTGGAGCTAATATCGGACTTGCAACGGTATATCTCAAACAAAAATATCCTAATGCCCACGTAACTTGTTTCGAGCCAGATGATGCGACTTTTGCCGCACTCGAGAAAAATATCGTTACTGCCGGACTGTCAGGCGTTGAACTAGTGCACGCTGGTCTGGGTGATAAAGAAGAGACACGTACATTCTTTAGCGAAGGTGCAGATGGTGGTCGTGTCGCGACAAGTGACGACACTAAGAATGAAACAAACATAACAGAGGTGAAACTCATTCCTCTTAGTCCTTATCTCAATGAGCCTATCGATTTCCTAAAGATAGATATTGAAGGATCTGAAGCAGAAGTACTTGAAGAGTGTAAAGACAAGCTTGGGAACGTTAAGCGAATATTTGTTGAGTATCATTCACTTCACAACGCCCCCCAAACACTTCCGCGCATTCTAGAAATTATGAAGAACGCTGGATTCCGTCTGTATATAGAAGACGCCGGTGTGCATTCTGAGCACCCTCTTGAATCTATTCAGACTCATCTTGGGTATGACAGTCAGCTCAATATATTTGGGTACCGGGCATAGCATCATTTGTGATACGTATGGAAAGTCTTAAGAAACTGAAGTCTCGAATTATAGATGAGAATTTCTTCAGACCTCGCTGGTATTCTATTTTCATTAATCCCTATTTTATAAACCGCTGGACGCTCTATCGCTCCATGCAAACGTTTGCTGCACATGTTCCTGCTGACGCGAAGATTCTCGACATTGGCTGTGGCATAAAGCCTTATCGTTCACTCTTCGCATCGCCTTCCTATATAGGTATAGATATTGAAGGTGGTGGACATGGTGATGAAGAGAAGACGGTTGATGCATATTACGATGGTGAGAACGTTCCCTTTCCTGATAATTCTTTCGACGTGACGCTTTGCACGCAAGTACTTGAGCACGCTTCGAATCCTGCAGCGCTCGTATCAGAAGCATCACGTGTACTTAGCTCAGGCGGTACAGTCTTCTTCTCAATGCCCTTTGTATATCCTGAGCATGAAACTCCGTATGATTTCCGTAGATTTACACGTTTTGAACACACGCGTCTTCTTGAAGGTGCTGGGTTTAAAGACATACGTATAATGCCAACAACAGGATTCTTTGGAGTCTTTTCTCAATTGTTCGTAGTGATGTGTTTCGAAGGTATGCACTTTCGAGCCCCACTATTGAAGGCTCTGCTCACGTTCTTTATTTTTGCTCCGATACAAGCACTTGGTCTACTTCTCGATTTTGTTTTTAGAAAGCCAGCGCTCACGATGGACTACGTCGTAACAGCAACAAAGATATGAACGTACTGATTATTGGTACAACCGATGTGCTTGGTGGTGCAGCGAAAGTTTCCTGGGAACTTAAGGAAGCGCTTGAGGCTCAAGGTAACGAGGTCTCAATGTTTGTCGCCGACAAACGAAGCAGTGATCATCGTGTACATGTAATCCCCCGTCCTATGTGGCGAAAATACCTTGGTTTTTTACTTGGAACAGAAAGTCTTATTTCTACCGATTGGATTTTAGACACTGAGGAATTCAAGAAAGCAGACCTCGTGCATTGCCATAACCTTCACGGCAGATATTTTAATCTTTCAACACTCCAGAAGATGTCGCTGACAAAACCGGTTGTGTGGACACTCCATGACGAATGGGCACTCACACCGCACTGTGCCTATACGCTTGAAGGTACAGAGATGAAGAATGGATTATACGTATGTCCAAGTATAGATACAGCACCGAGGATTTTGTGGGATAACAGCGCGCGCCTTGCGCGCGCTCGTACTAAAATCTATGCTGCCGCAAAGCTCCATATCGTTACCCCTTCAAAATGGCTCATGGATCGTACCTTGAAAACAATACTAGCAAAGCAAGACGTACGACTTATACCGAATGGCATCGATACCACGGGCTTTGTACAAAAGAATAAAGCAGAAGCACGTCGTGCACTAAACCTTCCAGAAGATAAAAAGATTATTCTCTTCCTTGCAAATGACGCAAAAGACAACACGTGGAAGGGTTGGGTATATACGGAACGACTTATCCAAAAATACCGAGATCGTGATGATGTTTTATTCCTCTGCGTAGGTAATCTCCGTGATCATGAACCAGAACCAAACGTGCGTTACGTTGGGCATGTGAGTGGCGCAGAAAACTTGTCGCAATACTACAGTGCAGCTGACGCGTTGTTATTTACTTCCATTGCCGAGAACTTTCCACTCGTCATACTTGAAGCTATGAGCTGCGGACTTCCTATCGTTTCTTTTGATGTTGGTGGTGTTGCTGAAGCAGTTACGCACCACGAGAACGGATACGTTGCTGGGTATAAAGACGAGGTAGGTATTGCACAGGGCATCGAATGGGTGCTCACGCTTTCCCTAGTAGAACGAGAGCGTATCGCGTCCGCTTCTTCGAATAAGGTTCGCCAGGAATATGACAAGGCCGCCATGGTCGAGCGATACTTCGCCTTATATACTGAACTTCTAGGTCATGGATAAGACAACACGCGAACACATTATAGATACGATAACGAGCCGGGAACGGTTGCGTCCTATGGGTCGTATTGAACGCGTAATTAAAGGTCCGCTTCGTACACTTCCCTACTATGCCCTCGCTACGCTCGGGCACATCCGCCCCTTCCGCATGCGCTTTCCCACTCTCTGGGGTACGCGCATGACATCATACCTTCCTGAGGGAAATACCTTTTTGTACTACGGCTACTGCGAGGCGAATCTTGCTAACTTCTTCTTGCGTTACATTCGTGAGGACATGATATGTATCGATATCGGTGCGCACGTTGGTTACTACTCTATGCTGTTTTCAGAACTTGTTGGAGCTAATGGAAACGTACACAGCTTCGAACCAACTCCATGGACATTCACAATACTCACCGAGAACACCAAAGAGCTTAAGAATGTAACGATTAACAACCTCGCGGTATCAGACACCGAGGCAGTATTGGAATTCGCAGACTATGGACCAGGGTATGGAGCATATAACACCGCACACGCTGATGGCGCTGCAGGGCTTGGCGGTCACGCTGCGCATGCGACACAAGTGCGTTCAGTTACGCTTGATTCATATTGTTCGAAAGCAAACATACACCCTGACGTTATAAAAATCGATGCCGAAGGTTTTGAATTCCACATACTTTCAGGTATGCGCGCTATGCTTGCCCTAGGCAACTTGGCGCGACCAGTACTTACCCTCGAAGTCGCAGGTGGCCAGTCATGGAAAGAAAATCGTGAACAGTCACTCGATTTCTTGAGTAACCACGCATATGTTGCGTATGAAATAACAACTGCAGGTCTTCTCACACCACATACGGCTAAAGAACAGTACACGTACGACAACCTACTCTTTGTCCCAAATGAGCGCACTGCAGAATTCTCTTCCCTTTTTACTCCTTCCCTATGATTATCACCGCACTAAAAGGAGGTCTCGGCAATCAAATGTTTCAGTACGCACTTGGTCGTACGCTTTCGCTTAAGAATGATGATGTACTCAAGCTCGATACCACAGGGCTTTCACGAGCAAATGAGATTGGTGATATCTACAGACCGTTCGCATTGAATGCATTCAACATTGAGGCAAGCATTGCAACACCTGAGGAATCAGTACGTTTGAAATATCCCAAAGGCTCTCTTTCAAAAGTATGGCGTAAGTTCGAGTTTAAAGTATTGCGTAAGCAGCATGTTGGCTTTGAACCAGACATGCTTAAGAAGCGTGGTGATCTCTACCTCGATGGCTATTGGCAATCACCTAAATACTTCGAGAGTATTCGTTCGACACTTCTCCAGGATTTCACTCTTCGAACACCCATGTCTAATTCTGCTGAATCCATGGCAAGTCGTATGCAGGCCACATTATCAATATCCGTGCACATTCGTCGTGGGGACTATGTCGCAAATCCAAAGGTAGCAGCTGCGTATGGTCCGTGCACTGAGACCTATTATAAGAACGCCGTTGCGGAGATCGTGAAGCACGTGTCGTCACCAACGTGGTTTATCTTCTCAGATGACATCGATTGGGTTAAAGATAATCTTAATTTTCCTGGTACGGTTATATACGTATCGGGAGAAGCCTCAAACGATCAGGAGGAACTGTTGCTCATGGCTTCTTGCACGCACAACGTGATAGCCAATAGCTCTTTTAGTTGGTGGGGCGCATGGCTTAATCAGAACCCAGAGAAAATTGTCGTTGCTCCTTCACCCTGGTTTGATACTCGTCCGCAAGATCACGCAGACTTACTTCCCTCTTCATGGACACAAATACCGAAAAAATAACTATAGGACCGCTCGTGAGTGTCACGATGACAACGTACAATCGTGCGGGCTTTATCGAGCAAGCTATTAAGAGCGTACGTGCTCAGACGTATCAGAACTGGGAATTAGTAATCGTTGACGATGGTTCCACTGATGATACTCAGGCACGCATAGAAGCCTTTGGGGATACTCGCATTCGCTATATTCGTCACGAGGTTAATCAGGGCATATTCCAGACTCGTACAGATGCTGTGCTAGCAGCACATGGCGTCTATATTGCTGTACTCGACAGCGATGATGTTTGGAGCGATTCCACTAAACTCGCCACGCAAGTCGCTTTTCTTGAATCACATTCAGACCACGTGATTGTAGGGACATTTATAAAGCTTATTGATGGAAGCGATAAGATAATTGGTGAGGATGCTTATTTCACAGACGACACAGCTATTCGCTCTCACATATTGCGCCGCAACCAATTCGCGCATTCCTCAGTAGTTATGCGAAAAGACATCGTGGAAAAAGCTGGTGGGTATCGAAACATAGCTCTTGCTGAAGACCTCGACTTATTCTTGCGTGTTGGTGCGTATGGAAAGTTCGCAAATATTCCAGAATATATGACACTCTATCGTATTCACACAGGCGGCATAACTCAGAGGAAACTTGTGATGGCTCGTTGTGTGCACTCGATTATAAAAACATACCATGGACAGTACCCAGGCTATTTGCTCGCACGTATGAAAAGTTTCGTTCGGCTATTCCTTTCAAGATTTACCTAAATCTTGAAAGGAATGGGACTACAGCAAAGCGCCCGCCGAACGTGTAGGGTTACTACATGCTCGGCGGGCTACACAGCAAGTGCCATAGAGTTTCAGAATAATCTTGGTATATCTATTACAACCAAGTATATGTGCACAAAGTTACAACCTTCCGCTTAAACTTGGATCGCTACCCTAGCTTCTCGTTGAAGATTGCACGGAGTGTTGATTCATCTACTTCGTACGGCTTGGCTTCAGATTTAGGTTCTGGTCTGGTAGCTTCAGGAGTATTTTCTCGTCGTGGAGGCTGTGCCGGCTTCTCATCAGCACTTTTAAGTACATCAGCAAGAACTCCCTTAAGCGGAGCGGCTTTGTCTTCTGTTTTCTTTTCCTTTTCTTTGGTGGCGCTCGCCGCCATGCCACGAAGTATTGCTTTCAGATCCTCGCTATTCTTACTTGCGGGAGGTGGTGCAGAGTTGTGTGAAGGTTGATTGAAACTACGCTCTTCCCTTCTAGGACCCTGTGACTCACGATTTCTATCGTGCTCGTGTGCGTTATCACGAGGCAGAACTGCACGAAGAGGTTCTCTTGGACGCGCAGGCGCTTGCCTTTGCTCACTGTTAAAACTGCTTCCAGAAATATGAGGCTGACTGGAGTGCTCTCGAGAGGGTGCGTCACGGCGGGGTGCTGGCGTACCTCCCCCACCTGACGTTATGGGGCGTTTAGCTGCCGGACGCTTTGCAGGCGCTTCTACAGGACCGCTCTGACCATCCGTAGAAGAAAGCTCGTTTAGGATAGTCTCTTCAATTTGTGCTCGCTTGTTTCCGAATTGCTGACGTGAAGCTTCTATCACCTCTTGTTTGTAGGTCTTTTGCGGAGGCTCAATACGCGGAAGTGTTATTGCCGAGAATGGACGCGAACCAACACCATCAATCATGAGAGTGAGATATATCTGTGCAAAGCCTAAGTTCACCAAGTCTTCTTTCACAAATTCAGGCATGAATATGGTCTCCAGTGTCTCTGCATCAAAAGGTCCCACGCGGAACGACACCGTCGTGCCTACGTTACCAAACACCGCTGCTCTCACTTGCTCTTCCATCTGCTCCACGTACTGGTGCGCGATAATGAGATTCAAATGGTATTTGCGAGCCTCAGACAAAATCTCTGCAAAGGTATCGTTTGCAAAGTTCTGAAATTCGTCGACATAGAAATAGAAATCCTGAGCTTGATCAAGCTCGCGTGGTGCAAGTTCTGCGCGACTCATCGCTCCAAGGAAAATACGTGTCGTGAGCATTGAGCCAAGGAGACGCATGTTTGTGTCACCCACCAATCCCTTTGAGAGATTAATGAGTAAGATCTTCTTGTTATCCATGAGTTCACGGATGTCGAAGGAGGATTTCGGCTGGCCAATGATATTACGAATGAGTGGATTACTCGTAAACTGTCCAATCTTATTTTGAATAGCCGGTGTGGCTTCTTGTGTGTATTTATCACCAAAGGCTGCGAATTCCTTTACCCAGAAGTCTTTTACTACCGGGTCTTTCACATTTTCAACAACCTTGTTGCGATACGCCTTATCGGTATACATGCGATTTACTCCGAGCAACGTTGCATCTGGATATTCCAAAAGAGCGAGGAGCGTATTGGTAAGGATGTACTCCATACGAGCGCTCCATGCGTCGAGCCATATCTTCTTAAAGGTCGCCATGAGGCCCGAGACGACAAGGTGACGCTTATCGTATCCGACATCCTCCATAATATTAAAGGCCATTGGCTGGTCGAGGTCGAACGGCGCAAAGTACACCACGTCCTTAATGCGGTGCTCCGGGATGTATTCAAGCAATGATTCAACAGCACTACCGTGCGGGTCGATAAAGGCCATTCCTTCCCCGTTCTGGATATCCTGGATAGCCATGTTTTCGAGGAGCGTGGACTTACCCATACCCGTCTTTCCAATCACATACATGTGACGCGCACGATCCTTCGCCTTCAATCCAAAAGGCGTACGCTTACCGCGCGAGTCAGTGGCTGCAAAGTATGTAACGCGATCAGGATTCTGCATTAGTTCTAGTATAACTCTTGAGAAGGACGTGAAGAAGCTTCTTTAATGCTATTGGCACGAGTGCGCAACGTAAATCCAATAAACGCTATCGCAATGCCTAATACAGGAAGGATCCACACGAGAATTGCGAGTGGAAGTCCGCTCCATGGAGAAACGGCGACAAGCACGCCAAGGATCATGAGGATTGATTCACGGGACATGTACCTAGTATACCTAGGGAGCCACGATAACGACAAATTCTCCGCGCACTTCCTTTGGGTGCGTCTTGAAATATTCCTGGAGTTCGCTGATAGAACCGGAGACTACTGACTCAAACATCTTAGTTAACTCACGAAGAGTGACTACTGTGCGAGACTCGTCGAGAACTGCTGCAAGCTCTGCAAGCGCCTTTTCAATACGATGAGGCGATTCATAAAAAACAACGGTACGCGTCATGCCAGCTATCTCCTTCATAACGGTCTGGCGTCCCTTTTTGTGAGGCAAGAAGCCAAGGAACGTAAAATCATCACGATCAATACCTGCGATTGAAAGCGCAGCGGCAATGGCAGAAGCTCCCGGTATAGCAACAATGCGAACGTCGCTTCCTAGGCGCGCGCGAACTTCACCTACGAGCGCACTACCAGGATCTGAAACTCCTGGTGTTCCTGCGTCCGACACAAGTGCAATGTGTTTGCCTTCGCCAAGCATACTGAGTATGCGTGTTGTTGCGCGCACTGTAGCAGGACCACTTTGTGCGTGATACACGAGGAGCGGCTTCTGAATGTCGTACCGCGCAAGAAGCTTGCTTGTTACGCGCGTATCCTCGCACGCAATGGCGTCGGCCCGTTTAAGGGTCTCAAGGGCGCGTAGCGTAATGTCTGCCAAGTTTCCTATTGGTGTAGCAACCACAGAAAGAATACCGACTCCATCGCTGTAGTTCGTGTCATATGGACGCTCTTCCACTTCTTCTTGTACGTCTTCGGAATCAGTCATAGTTATGTAGTGAGCGCATCAGCGACTTTGTAAATATCGCCCGCCCCCATAGTGATAATAGTGTCACCTGGATGTGCCATGCCGCGTACGAACGTCTCTACATCCGTGAGAGAACTGAAGGCGCGAGCAGACGTGCCTTCTTCAAGGATTCGCTGCGCGAGCAATTCACTTGAAACACTGCCATCGTCGTCTTCACGAGCGCCATAAATAGGGGCAAGAATAACTTCGTTTGCATTACTAAAAGCACGTCCAAATCCGTCGAAAAGGTCACGGGTACGACTGTATAGGTGAGGGTGGAAAAGTGCAATAATGCGTCCTTCGGTATTCCCTTCTGTGTCCATCTTGTCGCGAAGCGCTAGAAGCGTTTCACTAATAGCGGTTGGATGATGTGCGTAGTCGTCATACACCTGCGCACCGTTGAATTCTCCTTTGTATTCAAATCTTCGCCATGTTCCATGGAATCCCCCGAGAGAGTGTGCAATCCTTTCTGTCGTTAGCGCTGGGTCGATTATGCGCGCCGCGGCTGACGCTGCTCGCGCGTTCATACGATTGAAGTCTCCGAGAAGGAGCAATCCATACGCTGGCTCTTCTGCATATGGCACTATGGTTGCCTCAAGTCCTTCTAGCAGAGGTTGTACATTTGGTGCTTCGGTATCGGCAATGATAAAACCTGTCGAAGGAACCTTCATCATCATCGTTCGGAAGGCATCCTGCACATCGGCAAGGTCTTTGAAATAGTCCGTGTGATCAAACTCGATATTGGTAATAACTAATATGTCAGGATTTAAGTTTAAAAAATGACGCTGATACTCACACGCCTCTACAACAAACAGGTCAGAGTCTCCTTCTAGGTAGTTACTTCCAAAGTCTCGAACGAGTGACCCAACGACCGCAGTTGGCGACGCGCCAGCGTCGCGAAGAATTGCAGCAAGCATCCCCGTGGTCGTTGTCTTTCCATTAGTTCCTGCAATAGCAACGGTGCGCGACCCTTCTGAAACCTGTCCTAGCATTTGGAAGTAGGAGGCCTCCGGAATGCCACGCTCACGCGCCGCTACCCTCTCAGGGTGATCTACCGCGACAGCATCGCTGTAAATCAGCATCGTGATGCCTTCAGGTACGTTCTCTGCTTTCTGGCCAATTATCACATTAATGCCTTTCTCTTTGAGCATTTCTGTTACCGGACTTTCATCACGGTCTGAGCCAGTTACCGTGTCTCCTTGCGAGACAAGAAGTTGAGCTAATGCCGACATGCCAATGCCGCCAATGCCCACCATAAAGTAGGTATTCTTTCCTGAAATGTGTCTCATTGGTTCCTTCATATCCTTTTGTTAGCCCACTATAGCATTTACCCGTATCACCACAGAATGCTTAGACTATGAGCCTAATGTCCCCCAAGAATAATGCGTTTTGGGTTAAGAGGCTTCCCAAATAACAAACTTCCCACTCTTTTAAATTTCTCAGTAAGATCGGTCGTATAGAACGTCAATCCTCCAGTTTTCTTAAGCAACTTCTCAAGTTCTGAATGTCGCTGAAGATAATCCTCCAGTTTCTTTGCAACCACCGTACCTTCTGAAAGTATGCGTACGTTCTTTCCTGCTTCCTTTTTAATTAAAGATTCAAGGTGCCCATAGTGGGTGCAGCCAAGAATAAGCGTATCAATGTTGCGCTTTAGGAGTGGCTTGAGGTATGCAGCAACCATGAGTCGCGCTGCTTCAGAACGGTACTCGCCTTCCTCAACGAAGGGTACGAGAAGCGGCGCAGCTTGTTGAAAGACCTTAATCGTCTTATTTAATTTCTGTACCTCTTTAATAAAAGTCTCTGATCGTACCGTACCTTCGGTAGCGAGCACCCCTACTCGCCCGTTCTTAGTTACATGCGCAGCTTGTTCTGCTGCAGGGATTATCACACCGAGCACACGACGATCGGGATAATGTTTAGGGAGATATTCTTGTTGAATCCGACGCAACGCTTCTGCTGAAGCAGTGTTGCAGGCAACGATTATCAAACCGCACCCTTCGTTAAATAAACTCTCTATGGCTTCGAGGGTAAATTGATAGACGATTTCTGAAGACCGGCTTCCATACGGTGTGCGGGCAGTGTCCCCCAGATACACGTACGAATATTCAGGCATGCGCTTGTGAATATCTTTCAATATTGAAAGGCCACCAAAGCCAGAATCAAATACTCCTATTGAATGCGTACGTGCACTCATACCTCAAACCCTTTCACGATAGCGTTAAATTGATCGCCACGATCATACTCGTTCGTAAACATACCAAATGACGCGAAAGCTGGACTGAGTAAAATAGCGTCTCCTGGCTGAGCATTACGACGAGCGTTCCCAACTGCTGCAACAAGATTGTCAAAGACTTCTGCCTCCGGAAGCTCGCCGCGTATGCGATCGGTACCTGTACCAGCTAGCAATTCCAAACGCTTTGTGTGATTCGGGAGTGCTGCTAACAATCCACTCATATCGATTCCTTTATCTGCTCCACCCATGATGAGTAGTACGTTACCCGAATACTTTTGACTTAATGCCACGATTCCTGCCAGCGTTGCGTCTGGAGTCGTGGCATTGGTGTCATTGTAGTAGTCAACACCATCGACAGTAGCGATGTGTTCAAGACGACCAGGGACGGCTCCGAAGCTTTCGAGTGCCGATTTGATTATAGTGTCTGACACGTCGAAGGATTGTGCTACGCGGCGCGCCAGCGCCGCAGCATAGCGATTATGCTCGCCTGGCACCTTCAGATGCCAGGCGTCCGGCAATTCGCTTCCGTCCACAATGCTCGTCCAGCCCTGTATCAAACCACTGTATTTTTGCTGAATAATTCCCGCACACTGAGAGCCTAAGAAGAGCGTGTCACCAGGCTTTTGGAAAAGGAAGATGTTTGCTTTGTCTGCAAGATACTTGTCGAGATTGCCATCATAGTAATTTAAATGATCAGGAAAAAATGTTGTGAATACAGCAATGTGCGGTGACATTTTTGCTTCGCCGAATCCCTGCAATTGCCATGAATCAAGCTCCAAGACTGCTATCGATTCAGTCGTTGCTTCAGACAAAAGTGCCAGTGTTGAAACACCGCGCACATTCCCACCAAGCAACACATGCTTGCCTGCTGCCACGAGTATCTCGTGAATCATGTGCGTTGTCGTAGACTTTCCGCGTGTACCCGTTATACCAACGACGGGGATCTGTGCGAGCTCTGCAAATAAGTCAGCACTCATGCGTACCAGTATCTTATGCTTGTGCGCCTCTGCAATATATATAGAGTCCACAGGTACCCCGGCTGCCTTTAACAGCATGTCTCGACCCTGGAAATCTTCGAGGCGATGCTCGCCTAGTACAAAAGTAATGTTTGAAAATTCACGTAGAGAATCAATAGACGTTGCGAGTTGTTCAGACGTTTTAAGGTCCGTAACAATAAGTTCTGCACCCAGGGTTGCTAGATACCGAACGTCGCCGAGCCCTCGGCCAAGCAGACCAAGGCCCATGACCGTTATCTTCTTGCCTTGAAAATAGCTGCGGGCATCCATATCTACCCATCCTACCGTATCTGGGCAGGTATGAAAAAACACCTCTCCTCAATCCTTATTTCTACTGGTTACAAGTGCTTGTTCCCATTTCATCAACGTGCGTAAGGGGAAGATCTGATTTAGAGAGCGAGACGATTTCAAAAGGGCTCGTAATAGCATTGGCTGTTGGGCAGCCGCCATCGGGAGCGGTGCGGACTATGTATATAGTTCGCTTGCCTCCTGCGTCGCTGACATCTCGTACATGTATGGAGTATCCCCCGCTGCTATGACTCCCATCAAATACCGCGAGTACTTCTCTTGTATTGAAATCAATGGTTGGTACTGAGGGACCATTGTCCCCGTATACCATGCGCCACAGCGTCGTAAGATCCGTCTGGTTGGTTATGCGGTAGTTTACCCGGGTATCTATACTCAAGGCATTTATTCCTTCAGCAAGCTTAACCATAGCGCTACCCGACGGGCTTTTAGATGAACCATAATGGAAGCTTGGTCCGCCAAATAGATACAGCGAGCCACCTATGACAATAGCGGCAATAAGAGAAACAAAAATAATCAGTGCGTCACGCATATGATCTTAGTATACCCGAGCCTTAGTGTGTAATAGGAAACGCTGGGTATAGCCTGGTACACTACACCTATGAACATAGGGACATATCACCAACACCTACTTAAGCGCGTATACGAAAACAAAGAGTCATATCCACACCCAAACCGCATTCGACGTTATTTCGATATACTCATGTACGGCGTCAGCATCGCTGCTCCCTTTGCCCTTCTTCCCCAGGTTATACATATTTATTTGTACCGCACCGCTGATGGGCTTTCACTTTCCACATGGACGCTCCTGGGATTAATTAACCTGCTATGGCTTGCGTATGGCGTCCTTCACCGCACGTATCCCATAATTATCACGAACTTCGGTATGATGATCTTGAACTTCGCTATTGTGATTGGAATATTCATGTTTAGGTAAGAGACCATGTGAAAGACAAAAGCCCCGAGCTTCGCTCGGGGCTTTTGTCTTTCTTGGTGCATGCTCTTGGATTCGAACCAAGGACCGCTCGAGTATCAGTCGAGTGCTCTACCAACTGAGCTAAGCATGCAGTGCGCACGTAAAGGGATAGTACCAGAATCGCCGAAGTTATTCCAGTTTGGGAAATGGCAAAGAAAATAGGCACCTCGCTCTGCGAGGTGCCCTTGGAATTAAAGCCGAGCCATCTCACGCGGCCTGGTTCCGACCATCGACGTCGCTTACGCTCGGAAGCAAACTCTTCTTAAAACGTAGGAACACCGTATGGATTGAGGGATCGAGGTCGTCACGTGCAACGGGCTCGAGAGCAGGGCTGGTGCCAACCTTCCGCTTGTATTCGAGCTTGTCCTGAAGCGTCCAATGAGGTGGATAGAGGGAGCTCTCTCCCCTTTTGTCCTCCACACGCTGTTCACTATAAAAGAGCCACAAACGGACTCTACCGGGAATGATGCGCCGAGACCTATAATAGGTCTTCAGTGCATCGTTTCTTTTAACGACCAATCGCTTTCTCCACCAGCCCCAGTTCCGCGGCCTAAGCCACGACCCAAAGATCAGCCAGAACAAGATAACGCCACCTGCTATATAGAACATACGTTAAACTCCCTTACATTCAACCCAGATACTATATAACAATTTCCGCCTTTAATCAATGCATACAAGAAAAGCCCAGTATTGGCAGATATTCCCGAGAGAAAATCTGCCAATACTGGGCTTTTCAATAAACATACATCGAGTAGATGTAACTAGGTAAGAAAAGGAGATCTAACGTACTCTTGTGTTCCGCCTATTCGCTCATATGAAAGCGTCAATTGAGCGCTTCCAGACAAGCACCGGTGCGTTTTTCCGGCGTCCGTATACTATTTAGGGATAAGTATCATTTCCCCTAGGTGACTGCATGGTGAGAGCTATACGATAGAAATACAAGTACTTCTGATATATAACACTCACCATGCAGTCACCTAGATCGACTGAGTGGTATTCCTACCATCTCGGTTCCAATTGGATATGTTCCACGACCAGCTTCCGCTAGCCGTGCCTTGTTACGACTTAGTCCTTGTTATTGAATTTGCCGTAGTCCTGCATAAAGCAAGATATCGGGCACCTCCAACTTCCCTGACTTGACGGGCGGTGAGTACAAGACTCGAGAACGTATTCACCGTGGTATTGCTGACCCACGATTACTAGCGATTCCGGCTTCACGAGGTCGGTTGCAGACCTCGATCCGTACTGGGGTCGGTTTTTGGGATTTGCTCCACGTTACCGTATTGCGTCCTTCTGTACCGACCATTGTATCACGTGTGCAGCCCAGGGCATCAAGGGACATGCTGATTTGGCGTCATCCCCACCTTCCTCCCCCGTGAGGGGGCAGTCTCGCCTGACATATTTAACAGACAACGGGGGTTGCGTTCGTTACCCCACTGAAGGGAACAGCTCAAGCCACGAACTGACGACAACCATGCATCACCTGCCAAGCACCCTCGAAGGCTCTCTCCGTTTCTGGAGAGATGCAGCTTGGTTTCTAGCCCTGGTAAGGTTCTTCGCTTATCGACGAATTAAGCCACATGATCCACCGCTTGTGCGAGTCCCCGTCTATTCCTTTGAGTTTTAACCTTGCGATCGTACTACCCAGGCGGCTCGCTTACCGCGTTAGCTTAGTCCCACAGAGGGTCGATTCTCCGTAGAACGAGCGAGCAGCGTTTAGGGCCAGGACTACTGGGGTATCTAATCCCATTCGCTACCCTGGCTTTCGTGTGTGAGCGTCAGATTTGGACCAGTGCGCTGCCTTCGCCTTTGGTGTTCCCCACGATATCAACGGATTTCACCCCTACACCGTGAGTTCCACGCACCTCTTCCAACCTCTAGTCATACCGTTTCGCTTGCGGGCCGGAGGTTGAGCCTCCGGATTTAACAAACGACTAATATGACCGCCTTGACACCCTTTACGCCCAGTGATTCCGGATAATGCTTGGGGCCTCTGTATTACCGCTCCTGCTGGCACAGAGTTAGGAGCCCCTTATTCATGAGGTACCGTCAATAATTTCGTCCCTCATAAAAGGTATTTACGTGCCGAAGCACTTCATCTACCACGCTGTATCGCCCCGTCAGACTTGCGTCCATTGCGGAGTATTCTCGTCTGCAGCCCCCCGTAGGGGTATGGGCCGTGTCTCAGTCCCATCGGTGGGGGTCAGCCTCTCAGCTCCCCTAAGCGTCGTAGCCTTGGTAAGCCATTACCTTACCAACAAGCTGATACTACGCACGCCGCTTCCAAAGCGATAAATCTTTACCCCGTAGGGAACTATCGGGAATTACCCAACCTTTCGATTGGCTATGCCCGACTTTGGAGTACGTACGTACGTGTTACTACCTCGTCTGCCACTGATCTTGCGATCCGTTCGACTTGCATGACTCATCCATACAGCCAGCATTCATCCTGAGCTAGGATCAAACTCTCATTAAGAATAGGCGGAACACAAGAAAACATAGATCTTCTTTTTTGTTCACTTACCTAGTGATTCTATATTCAATTATCAAATAGCCTTTTATTCCCAGGTCCCGCGAGCGTAATTTCCCAAGGTGGGTTACCGCGCAAATGGAGCAAAGAAAACCGCCCCGCACGGGACAGTAAGGTCATAGTATAGGAACTACTTGGTGGCGTCAAGCAATAGGTGGCGCCATTTTATGGCTTACCTACGGCCAGAATTCGGGTAAGAAAAAAGGCACCTTCCGAAGAAGGCGCCCTGGTGTCCCTTAGGACGAATCGGTCCCCCGATTACTGGCTGACGTTGACCGTGACGGTCGCCATCTGGCCGATGTTGGCGGCGGTCGACGAGACCGAACCGCCGCTGCCGACCGAACCGGTGCCGGCGACAGAGACCGCGACCTGCTTGACCGCGCCGTTGACGGATTGTCCGACTGCGTCCGCCAGCACATTGCCGTTGACGAAGCTCGGATCCTGGTTCACCCCGATATTCTGGGTGACCATCTGGCCGATGTTGGCCGCGGTCGACGTGACTGCGTCATCGTTGCCGACGGTGCCGACACGTGCCGCGACCGACAGAGCCTGCTGATTGAGGTTACCGGCCTGCGACTGAGCGGTCGTGACGCTCTCGAGATTGATGTTCAGCACCGAAGCTGTGGCCGGAGTGGCCGCGGCAATCGCGATTGCGGAAACGAGAGCGAACGAAAGGAACTTTTTCATGAAACAACCTTCTTCTTGATTACACCTTCTACATGAGAGTTTCCCCCCACATTGCCTCTCGGTGCATTGAGACAACGTTTCAGACAAAAAGAAATCGACGTCCTCTTTCGAGAACGCCAGCGCCTTTGCTGACTGAACTTTTGTACCATAGCATGTCTTTATAAAACATGCAAATGGCCGTATTCGTTTTACTGCAAGTTGACCATTTGGTCCGCGTATTCCAGCTGGGGCTGGCAAGTCGTCACGTTGAAGACTTGCGAGACAAGCTTGAAGACCACCCGGTCAACCATGATTCGTTCGGCATACTGGACTGCTTCATTCGGCTTGTGCCCGAAATCAAGCGAAACATAGGTTGCCGAGTTCCGCGGGCCGAAAAAGCCCGAACCGCCCGCCGAATCCTCATATCCCACGATCTGCTTACTGGGTTTGTCCGTGGCAACGATTTTGCCCGCGGGTCCCGGAAGCCCTGTACCTGGCATGAGCACTGCGCGCGCATCCATTGAAACGAGGATGCGCGATTGTTGGTGAGAGAGCTTGATGCCCGCCACGTTTGCGCTTAGCCCGCTCCCCGGAAGGAAATCAAACGTGGTGATCGCCCCGTTGATGACAACATCCGGATTCATGAGCTGCACCTTGGAACCCTGGCCGCCCATGATCATCTTCCCGATAGTCCAATCCATACTCTGCCTAAAGGCTGGGCTTGAATCAACGACCACCACGCCGGTCTGGGACAGGCTCGTGAGAACCATGTCTTCCAGGCCTTGGCTCGAAAACGAGCCCGTGCCGGCATCAGAAACATAATTTACTTTGCCGGTCCGGTCAGGAAAGAATCCTGCCGAAAATGACGTCTCCTTCTGCTTGTTTGTGAGCTGGGTAGCAAGGCACTGAAGTGCCGAACCATACGGGCTCATAGCCTCGCGGATCGGCGGACCCTTTGCGAGGGTCGCGTCTTTCCGCACGTCGGCCGCCGAAAGCGGCGCAGCGATGAGCGAGAGTCCCGTGAGGATCCCGATTACCGTACGCTTCATGGATTCACCGTTTGGTTCACTGCATTACCATTGCTGGCAGCAACACCGCTCGACGCGCCCTGAGTGGACGTGCCGGACGTTTGGCCGGTCGAGACCGAGATTTGGTTGCTACTGCCAGTCACCGTCGACGACGTCGAATTACTGTTGACGATATTCGTCGAACTCGACGTATTGTTGTCGACAGGGCCGTTGTTGTTGGTCGTGCTGTTATAGGTGCCGATATTCGTATTCTGAACAGCGGAACCATAGCCACCATTCTTTGCGCGCTGAATCGCCTCGGCAGTGGCCAAGTTGACCGCCTGTTGGTTTGCATCAGGCCCATGATACGGACTATTCCATGCTGCGGCAGCCGTCGATGACGACTGTGCGAAGGCAGGAACTGCCGTGAATAAGGCCGCGACAGAAAGCAAAACGATGCTTCCTTTTCCCAATATTTTCATTCTCTATCCTTCGATTGTATAGAACAATGCTTCGCCTCCTGTTTTGCAGGAGGCGAAGACCTAAATACTTTAAATCAAAGAATGGCAATTGTCAATGACTCTGAATTTCCACAGATCACGCGTGTCCGTGAGAAGCCTTGATATTGGATAGAATATGTTGTATTATCCTAAACAGAACCACAGGGACTACTTCCTGTGGAGCCTCCTGAAAGGATTCGCATGTCGTGGTTACAGTACCTATTTGGCGGTCTTGCGGTAATTCCCGGCCTTGTCATGGCATCAGGGCTGTTCTTCGGCAACCACCTGATTCGGAGCGATAGCTCCAATTACGAACGTACGCGATAATGTCCTTCCTCGGGCTTCGGCTTGGAAATATTTCCAAGCCGAAGCCCGCACTATTTTATACGACTATAGATAGTCGCCCGTTTTCTTTTGAAACGATTCTCGCTTTCCACAAGTTGGGCATGCGGGTGAGGAGCGTAGAATGACCGGAGCCGTCAAGCCTTTTCAACGCTTTAGACACAAGACTATGTGTCGGTCCGCGAGGTATATAGTTACTCCCCAATCCCCAACTGCTTGCGTATAAACATTCGCGTCTCACTATCTAGATATCCGCTCGCAGGATAGAAGCCGATTGAATTTTGGTAACGTTTTAGCGCGGCCTGCGTAGCGAGACCAAAGTAGCTGGTCTCAAGACCTAATGAACCTGATCCCCGTGAGGTCACCGTAAAGCCCTTGTTGTTTAAAAACTGTTGCAGAAGTCGAGTATCGGGGTCAGTTGACCCACGGAAGATGTCGTGTTTGAAGGAGGAAGAGACAGCTACTGGTGTCGAAGACGCCCCAGGGAGCGTTGAAACGATCCCGGTAAGGGCTTTACGGGTAAGTGCTCCAAAGTATCCAGCCGCAGGGGTAATACCTTGAGAAACCTGGAAGCGAGCAAGCGCTGCGCGTGTTTGTGGTCCAAAGAGTCCGGTGGCGCCGGCAGGTATAGCGAATCCACGGGCAATAAGAATCTGCTGCAACGTTTTGACGTCAAGACCTGAGGAACCGATGGTAAGATTTCGAATGAACGTGCTCGCCGGAACGCTTGTAGTAGTAGTTGTGACGGTAGTCGATGTTGAGGGGTTCGTAATTACGGAACCAGAAGTACTTCCGCCGCCTGAGGAACCGCCCCCGCTACTACCTCCGCTACTTCCACCACCTCCACCGCCAGAAGATGTTATTGCGATAGTACTGAACGTTTGGTCAGAAGATGTAGCAGTATTGCTTGAGCCATCGCTCGTAGAGATCTGGTAGTGATATACCGTGGATTGAGTAAGTCCAGTGAGCATTACGCTATGAGAGGTTACCAACGCCGAATCAAGAATACTTTGAGAGCCATATGCGGACGTGGTGCCATATGATATCTGAGAAGTCGCTCCCTCGTTGGTGGTCCAGGTGATAGTAACTGAAGTGTCTGTAGGCAAACCTGAAGAGATCGCGGAGATAACGGGAGGAGTAGTGTCGGGAGCACCTGAAGTCGAGAATGCGTATGTGCCAAGATCAGGGGGTGAACCTGTGCGAACGTTCCCATTCAAATCTCTTAAAGGAACTCCGTAAGCCGTTGTGCCTGCGCCGATAGCAGGACTACCCGTCGAAAGGGCAAAATTCCCAAGTGAAGAGTTTATAAACTGTGGATTTGCTCCAAAAGTATTTGTGGTTGAACTTACGAGAGTATTAGTATTCGAGAGAAATATTGGCGACTCGCCAACGTTACCGTTAAAGAAGAGGTTATTTGTCCATACGTTATTAGCATTCTTGTAGGTGCCACTTCTATCTACCACCGGGACATTCGTCTTACCGTATTGATTGCTGGTGCTTGGATTTGCTACTGAAATATTATTAGCAATAGTAACGTTGCTTGCTTCCACCGCATCAATATCACCAGAGGGTGTTCCTGTACTTCCGGTAGCGTATTGGGGATCCGTGTGATTATTGAAGACGGTATTATTTCGTACCGTTACGTTATCACTTGAGAACACATGGATGCCGCCCCCACCGTTACCAAAGACAAGATTGTTTTCAACCAATGTTTGGTATGGATAAATACCGTCCGTACTGCCAATCTGGGTGTTACGGAAATCATCGATGATAATACCGTTACCATCACTATGACTACCTGCCAGGTAGGGGGTCTCGGTATTGTTGAACGAAATATTCTGGCTGATGAAATTGTGCGTTCCAGAAAGACTGTCCCCGGACTTTCCTTGATATACCGTAATACCGCTCGCTTGGAAGGCACTCGTGGATAACCCTGCATTGTTATAGGCGAGATTTCCTTCTATGCGGAAATGATCCACATGACTACCCCCAATGCCACTAAATCCATTGTCATGAACTAGATTATTAATGAACCAGTTGTAATTACCATGGAAACTTATACCTGACGAGGTCGTGGCTGCACCGGCACCACTTATATCCAAACCATCAGCGACGAAATAGTCTGCAAAGTTCGCTATTGCTGCTGATCCGCTATTTCCACTGAGTATTAATTTCGCGCCATGAGGAGTAATTGAACGTACGACGTAATATCCTGTTGGAGTATCAGCGTTTCCGCCCAGGTTTGCGGTCGGAAGATAAATGTAATCGTGATACGTGCCAGAAGCTACGTTAATACATACCCCCGGTCCGTTCACTCCTTTTGAGTCAACGGCGACGTTGATATTCCTCCATGCCTGACCGAGCGAGGTGCCCGAATTACTGTCGTTCCCTGTCGTTGATACATAGTAATTAGTGAGACACGTATAGGGAGCAGCGATGACTGGAGCTGCAATAGTACTCGTACTTGTTACCGTATTCGCTGACCACCAAGATGCGTTCGGCGCCAAGAGTGTATTTGCATTCCCCGACGCTACTGCCGACTGGTTTCCTGCGTAGTCGTACGCATACACGCTATAGGTATGGGAAGAAGCCGTGGCAAGACCGATGTCGAGATAATACGGAGTTGTGGAAGATACTAGAATTGAAGTAGTTCCGTCACGTACCACCGTGTACCCTGCAAGTCCTGAGCCCGCATCAGTGGACGCAGTCCAATTCAGTTCAACGGTTGTTGTGGAGATACCATTTGTAGATAGGTTCGTGGGAGTGGTTGGTGCGGTGAGGTCAGGGGCTGGTGAAGTGGTAGTGCTGAGTGAATACAAATAAGAGACTTCGCTTGGTGAGAGTACTCGGCTATAAAGTGATACTTCATCAAGCTTGCCATTAAAGGTTGAATTAATAGTGCTGCCTATACGGAAGACTTGGTTCGAAGGTGTCCAGCTGGAACTTATCGGAGCTGAGTAGACCATAACCCCATTCTGGTACAAATATCCCATATGGTTTACGGTATCCCACGAAAGCGTGAAATGCGTCCAGGTATTATTTGGGAGCACGCTGGTTATGTAATTAAAGACGAATGTGCCTGGTGAGGAAGTGGTAGCGAAGAAGAAGTTCATCGTTCCAGGGGTATAGGTTCGGACGGTAAAGTGATTTCCGGTATCATTAAACCCACCAAATATTGATTTGAAGGAAGCTTCGGTTGAGAAATTGTCGTTTACCCAAAATGAGAGTGACCCACTTGAAGGAAAATTAGTAATGGGTGTCGAAGACGCTGGAAGTGAAACTGAGCGTATCTGACTAGCGCTTGAAGATGCAAAATTAAGTGAGTTTCCAAACGTACTCGTGGTGGTAGCCCAACCGATGTTTCCTGCGAGTGTTCCGGTGTAGTTATTCCCACTCGTATCAGCCGTCGTTGAGCCCACGCTTTCATCAAGCGCATAGTGAACGAGGAGTCCATTTGTGGGAGTGCCGGGGGGGTATACCGAATGGGACTACGGCAGTAGTAAACGTCTGATCACTAGAAGTAGCAGGTGTATTCGAAGCATTTGAACCTCCCACATTAAAGTGATAGAGCGTGGCCGCAGTGAGCCCAGAAAGAGTAATGGAATGATTCGTTACAAGTGTTGCTGACGTTGAAGCGGTTCCGTACGCTGAGGTGGCGCCGTAATTCACGGTTGAGGACGTGTTCTGGTTGGTAGTCCAAGTGATGGTTGCCGTGGTTTGAGTAGTCGAAGAAGCAATTGATGAGATAACAGCCCCTTGGTACTCGTAAGCTCCAATATCTGGCGCGCCTTGTATGGGGTTACCGACATAGTCGGAAGTGATGGTAGTTGTGGTTCCTGCATTAATCATTGGGGAAGAAGCCTGTAGCGTCAGGTTTGTCGGTATGCTCGTAAATAATGGGTCGGCATACACTAGACCTGACTCATGGGCAGAACCCCACGCCGCAGCAGTGCCGTACGCAGTGCCTTGGTAGCTGAAAGGGGTTGTTCCTAAGGAGTAATATCCGTTATTGCTGAATGTTGCAGTGTTGCCGGTATTAACCTGCACAAGCGCGTTCGTAGGATTAACCTGGCTATATATAATATTGTTCTTAAAATCATCCCCTGATGAATACAGTCCGACGCTAGAATCTTCGTTTACCAATATTCCATATGACGCGTACCCTGACACAAGCACTCCAACATTGTTATAGAACTTTGTATTTATTGCCGCTTTAGCACGAAGAGCTTCTCCTAGAGAATGAAGCGCTATGTTGTTATGGAAAAAACTGCCCGTCGTACCTTTTGCTATGAATCCGTGAAGTGAGAAATCTACTTTATTGTTGTAGACTTCTCCCCCACTTTGGTTACCAATCATAATGCCGTGCTCATACAAGGCATTTGTGGCATTACCAATAACAGTGTTTCCGTAAATCAATGAGTTATTTAATTTCTGAAACATCACTGAGCTAGTAGCTGAAGAATCTTCACCTACTAAGATGCCATGTGACCCAGGAGAAGTGGTACCAGTAAAGTTGAGATTTAAAGTATTGTTTGCAACAACTGCATTTGGCATGAGCGTACCCGTGCTAAGTAAATGTATTCCATCAATAGCAAACCCGTTCTGCCCGGCGAGATTATTAACCGTTACGGTATTACCCGTAATTGAGGTGGTCGGTGAATCCAAGACATAGATTGGGGCCAGGCCACCCGCTGAATTCTCTGTAGCAGTAATGGTATTATTTTGGATGATTACGTTTGAGATATTCTTTATCTGAACCGCTGCATAGTTATTTGCACTAGTACCGGCTCCTACCGTGATCGCAGTGCCCGCAACCGTTACTTGTATGCTATTTGGGGTAGTGGTTCCGAAAATAAAGACTGCGGGATTTAATTCCGTACCGACACTATTTGTTGTAAGAGTGCCCCCATTAATAGCTACGGTTCCTTGTTCGAAAGGAACCGTCGACCCGTTTCCAAATTCAATCGCTCCGTACGTTCCTGCTGCTGCGGGATTATTTATGACAATATTATTCGTCGTTAGATTTAATTTCTTTGCGCGAACGTCAATTCCTCGTCGTGTAAAATTCTGAATTTGCGTGCTCGTGAATACGGTTGAAAACAGTGTGGTCGCATTTTGAATAACCACTCCGTATGACGCGACGCCTGCTCCATCCATAATAAAGGAACCGATATTCAAAGTTGAGCCGTCGGTAACCCCTACAGAAAATACGTACGAAGAGGTCGCGGTAAGAGTTGTTGCTGAAGCATTTAGTGGATTAAGCGTTATACCTTTCGTAAGGTTCACGGAATTTACGGCATACGAACCGTCATTCACTATCACGGTGTCTCCACTGGCAACCACGGCAAGTGCGCCCGCAACACTAAGCTTTGGTGAAGAGGTACTTGTCCCTCCGTTTACATCATTTCCTATTGCCCATCCGTTAGCGCTTGAATTTGATACGTAATAGGTGGCAGCATGAGCAGTATTTGAGAAAGTAAAGATTGCTACTATCACCAGAAGAGGAAGCGAAGATTTCCAAGTCATATACTTGAGATAAGTATACGTTTGAATGCGCTTTCCACAAGTTGCACATGCGGGTGAGGAGCGTAGAATGAGAGGAGCCGTCAAGCTTTGTCACGAATTTTAATGAGATTAACTAGGGCAAAAAAACGTGAATATATAGTCGTCTCCGTTGGAGGGTCTTTGATAGTCCCCGATGGTGTTGACTCGGAGTTTTTGACGTCATTCCGTGCTACTATCCTCGACCACGTTACCCGTGGATTTTCCTTTTATATTGTTGTTGGTGGTGGAAAGACTGCACGAAACTATCAGCAAGCTGGCGAACAGGTAGCGGGAGATCTTGATAAGGAAGACTTGGACTGGCTCGGCATTCATTCAACACGCCTAAATGCCCACCTTCTACGAACGCTTTTCAAAGACGTGGCACAAGACAAGATCGTTAAGAATCCAACCCGCGGACTGCGTGGTAACGACGCCGTAATTATCGGAGCAGGCTGGAAACCAGGCTGGTCTACTGACTATTGCGCAGTACTTGCAGCAAAGAAACTCGGCGCAAAGAAACTGGTGAACCTTTCAAATATTGACTACGTGTATACAGCAGACCCCCGCAAAGACCCGACTGCGCAGAAGATAGAAAAGATCGGATGGGCTGACTTCCGTGAACTAATTCCTAAGGAATGGGACCCAGGACTCTCTTCCCCGTTTGATCCAGTAGCAGCTAAAGAAGCAGAACATTTGCACCTTGAAGTCGCGATCATTAACGGCAAAAAACTCCACGAATTTGATAACTATGTAGACGGCAAAGACTTTGTCGGTACGATTATTTCTTAGGTATTCGTCTCCTTAGAAGCCCTCCATTACTGCCCGTGTCTTTGGTCCAAAGTATCCTGATGCAGGAGTGATGCCATTAGTGAACTGGAAACGTATAAGTGCTTGCTGAGTAGTGAGTTCGAAGTATCCTGTTTCCGAAACAGTGAAGCCTTGGCTATATAGTAGGTGCTGCATAAGACGTACGTCATTCCCCTGACTACCGAGTTTGAGATCTCGGAGGAATGTTCGAGCTACGGGTGCTGCAACCGATGTCGTGGTTGTGACTGTTTGTGAAGTTGTTACCACTGGTGTTGAAAGCTGTGGGGCTGAAGTAGTACCGTTAGCGAAAGAAGCTCTGGTAAGAGGACCAAAGTACCCCGACGCAGGAACAATATGCTGACGTAGTTGGTACGCCTTGACTGCAGCTTTTGTGAGTACTCCAAAGTATCCTGATGCGTTATTAGGAGCGAGCAGACCCATAGCAATCAAGAGCTGTTGAAGTGCAATCACCTGGACTCCTCGAGAGCCTACGGTAAGGTTTTGAGTGAAAGGAATGTGTGTAAGCACAATGCTTCCTATAACTGTACCTGGGGTTTGCGGCACAAAAGGCTGCGTCGAAGACGTGCTAGTCGCCGTTGATGTATTAGATACAGAAGGCAAGGACGTATTTCCTCCCGAAGTTGTTGAGCCTGAACTTCCTCCGCCCCCGCCGCCACCACCGCCTCCTCCCCCTCCCGTAGACACAGGAACCGCAGCTGTCGTGAAAGTTTGATCGGTTGATGTGGCCGTGTTTCCGAGAGCATCAGTCGAGAGCACGCGGAAGTGGTAGAGCGTTGAAGGACTCAGTCCTGAAAGTGCTACGGAGTGAGACGTGATGAGTGACGTATCGAGTGTTGTTGAGGCGTCATAGGAGATCGAGGTGCCGTACTCAATCTGCGAACTTGCTGCCTCGTCCGTATTCCAAGTGAGAGTTGCCCCACCAGTGGTGAGTGAACCCGCGTTAATAGCTGAAATTACAGGGCCAGTATTATCTACAATGATATTAGTAGCAGTCGACGTTGCGTAGTTTCCGGAATTATCGCGTGCCACTGCGCTAAGTGCGTGAGGGCCATCGATGACTGCAGTACTGTCCCACGATACGGTATACGGTGCTGATGTCTGTTCTGTGCCAATAAGGGATAGTCCATCAAGCAAGAACTGTACACCCACCACGGAAACATCATCAGTCGCATCTGCCAGAAGAGTGACGGTAGAGCTAGAAACGGTTGCGCCACTTGCAGGTGTCGTCATTGTGACTGATGGCGCAGTAGCATCACTCGCGACAGAGAAGGTGATGAGGTAATCATTTGTATTCGTGTTGAAAGCAGTGTCTTGGCAGCGGACATAGTAGGTGTAGTTGCTGCCGTTCGTGAGACCAGTTATTGGAGTAGAGTGCGAGGTTCCTCCTGTTGAAGCAAAAGCGGTCATGGAACCGTACGCAGTACCTGCCGTCGCTGAGTATGCACAGGTAGCAGACTCATCCGTCGTGAGCGAGAGCGAGGTATCGGTTGAATTCACCGGGAATGTACCGGATGGGAATCCATTTGAACGCACAGGTGGCGTTAAATCAGCGGTCGTATCAGTCGTAAATGTCTGATCACTCGAAGTTGCCGCATTACCTGACATATCAACGGACACGACAACATAATGATAGAGCGTGGAAGGAGTGAGATTGATAAATGAGAGCGAGTGACTCGTAACATATGATGGTGAGGACGAAGAAATTCCGTACGCCGTTGTTGGTCCGTATTCAATATCGGATGTAGCACTTTCGTCGGTAGTCCACGTAACGGTCGCTGCAGTGTCGGTTGGCGCACCTGCAGAAGAGATGTTTGAAATGACAGGCGGCGTAGTGTCAGGAACAGTCGCCGTAGTAAGAACGTAGTCCGTTGAGGTTCCGATATTATTTGATGCATCGGTCGATCGCAATCGGAAATGATAAGTCGTTGCTGCCGTGAGCCCGGTAAGAGTAATGCTGTGATTTGTCACAAGCGCTCCCGACGTTGAGGCAAGTCCGTATGACGCGTCTGCGCCGTAGTCGACACGAGAACCTGATAATTCATCGGTGGTCCATGAAATGATGGCTGTCGTAGTGGTTGTTCCCACGGTCGGTGCGCTCAACACCGGCGGGGTTGTGTCAGGTGCGGCGAGGGTCGTGAATGTCTGGTCACTCGACGTAGAAACATTGTTTGCCGCGTCCGCACCTGACACGATGAAATGGTAGGTCGTTGCTGCCGTAAGTCCGGCAATGACGATACTATGATTTGTGGTGAAAGCAGCGGATGTTGATGCGGTTCCATAACTGGTCGTCGCGCCGTAGTTCACGGTGGAACTTGCGACTTCATCAGTAGTCCACGTAATCGTTGCCGTGGTCTGGCTGGTCGAAGATGCGATTGCAGAAATTACCGGTGGTGTGGTGTCCGGCGCAGAAGCTGGGGCTATATCAAACGTATGCGCTGAATATCCGCCGGTATAAGTGAAGGTAAGGAACCCGGCTCCATCGGAACTACAGATGCCTACTGAACAGGATGCACCGGTAGTAGAAGCGCCCGCGATATCGCCATCAATTCTAATTTGATACGTACTGCTAGCTGCTAAGTCCCCTATCGTGTGAATGGTATTCGTGAGGCCAGCGACTGAACTCGTTTCCACCCATGACTTGTGGTACGTACCACTTGTCTGCCAATCCGTTGTCGATGCATCAATCCACTGCGTGAGGTCGGTACCAGGAATAGTAATTGAAAGTGCTCCGCTCGCCGTTGAAGAGGTTGCTGTTAACGGGCGGAATTTCTCGTCTCCATATACACGCACCGCTGCCGTAAGTGGTACCCGATTAGTCCCCATAGTATACGGAGGCTGGTATTCAAGAGCGCCAACGTCTGGCAAACCATAGATTGGGTTACCCAGCATGTCAGTCGTGCTCGTTCCGCTGCTGAGTGACGTAGTTCCGATGTCCATTGCCGCAGTATCAACTGAGTTCAAATTGAAGTTTGCGTTGCTCGGGTCAATAAAGGAGAGCGTCTTTAGATTATTCGTGGAACTTCCCGGCGCGTCACTCTTGTCCGAAAGATTATTACTTGTGCTCGCCGTAACGGTTATTCCCCCAGTCGCATAGGCATAATTTATCGTCGCTTGCGCAGCGTTGTTAACAATCTGTAGGGTACTGCTTGCGCTAGTGCCACTCACTTGCACGCTCGCGTAATTGTTATAGAGCGTATTGTTATAGTAGAGCGCCTTTCCGTTATTCGAGTATATTCCATAATCTGAACTTGGAGAGTAGCCGTATACGATGTTTCTCCCAACCTCAAATACGTAGTTGCTAATAGTCGAACCGGCGTTACCAATACCAATCTGCGAGAGGCCTGCTGTTGGGTTTATATTGCGGACAATATTATTAACGATAATGACGTGTCCCCCGTTGCCTTTGAGCTGGTCAGTGCGAATAGTACGCGCAAATGTCTTTGAGGAGTTGCTCGTAAACTCAAGTCCATCAATACGGACGTACGGTGTTTGGATATCAAGTCCCCCGCTCGCAGTACTTGCAAACAATACCGAGAATGCCGTGTTTGACCATGCACCGTTGTGACGTTGCGAATTATTTGCCTGAGTCGTAGTGCTCGTTGGCGTATAGATTGTTAAGAAGTTGTCAGGCCCGGTAATGTAGTTATTCGTTATAAAGACACCTGGGTCAGTAGACGAATCGTAGTAACAAGGGATATTAACGGAATAATTCCCTGCTACGAAGTTAAAGGTGTTTAAGTATGGAGCACTATTGATTCCGTGGGACCCAAATGCATTGGAAAGAGAGGTGAACGCGCGCTTAATAGACTGGACGGACGCGCCGCTGATTGAGGCTACTGCCGTACCGGTCGCGGTTATGACCGACCATTGCGTGCCATCGGTAGAAAGCTTGCCAGAGATGTAAGCGGCGTCTCCCGAATTGTAGAGAATGCGATCCCCCACTCCTATATTGCCTGTCTGCGCTACCGAGAACGTCGCCGTTCCGCCTGAGATACTGACGGTCGGTGAGCCGGTCTTTAAGTCATTGGCTGACTGCCCTACTGAGAAGTAGACGCTAGTCGCCGCACCTACGGAAAGCGATATCGATTGAGCTTGAGCGGTAGCGTTAGCGGAAGTCGAGACGTTTCCTTGAGCATCGCGTACCCATGGATACAAGGTTTTTGAGGCACCTCCCGAAGAAAAAGTGTAGTACTGAGGAGGTGTGGTTGTCCAACGAGAATCGTTCGCAAGTGGCTGTGTATTTGATTCAGTAATCATGTACGCGCTCGTTGTACTTAGCTGTGAGACTGCGTCAAAGACGTCTATGGTAACAATCGGCGTATTTGCCTGCTGAGGCGAATACGTAAGGGTGCTGGGTACGGAAAATCCCTGTACTACTGGGCGGGTACTACTCGCTGGATTCGCTACGATACCGGCGTATACATTCGCAATGAGCAAGAGTGGCTTGGTGTTTATCTGTACATTGTGCCCCACAACAGTATGCTGAAGCGTATCGTCAAGATTTTCATAACTTGTAAACGCATTGTCGACAGCAAGTGTGGTCGAGGTTGTGGTAGCAATCGTGCTATTCCACACTATCTGCGCTGGATTGCCATTGGCAAGAACAAGGTTGCAGCGCTCGGTAGCATCCGCACTGGTTGAACACGCATCGCTATTGAGGTACGAACCGACGAGCCAATTGTAGGTTTTGGTAATTGCAAAGCCGGAAGGATATACGCCGCGAGCTGGCGTCCACATCAGTCCCCAATCGTTTTTACCAGCTCCGACCGTAGAGTCGTAGTCCCAGATATACCAATAGATTCGACTGAGTCCTGCCGTCGATCCTTTCACGTAATATTTTGGAATATACGCTACGGCATCAGCATCTGAAAGAGAGTTAGCCGCCCAATCTCCTTCGGTACTCCAGAGTGGCGTTGTGGTTGCCAAACCCGCACTCGTCATTACCTGTCTGAACGCAGCCGTATCGGGAGTAATGAGTGTTGGATCAGTTCCAACGTACGCATGGTACGCGACTATATCTTGGAGTGTAGAAGGACTAATTCCTAATGAAGTACTTGAAGCAAAGTAATTAGTTAGCCATTGTTCGCCACTACCTGACGGGTTCGTGGCTGACGGAGATACTACCCGAGCGTTGGGATCGAGGCTGTGAATAATAGTCGCCGCATCTCTCGCCATGGTAGCAAGTTCCCCTGGTGTTCCTGTGTAGTAATAGCTACTGTCTGACTCGTTCCAGATCTCGTAATACTTTATGTAGTGGCGTGGGTCTGCAAGCGAATGCTGTACAAGCGCCGTAACGTAATTTTTCCAATACGTGTCACCTGACATAACATCTGATGGCGGAGCGCATCCTCCCGGAAGCTGTGATCCGGCGCATACTTCTGCGGGACGCTTCGATGCCCAGGTTGGCGTAAAGGCCATGGTGTACAGAACATCCTGGCCAGCCGCATATGCTTTTTCTGAATAGACATCGATTGCTCCCCACGCATACAATCCCGGGTCTGCGTTAACGCCTGACCAACCCGTGTACGTAAGGTTCCAGATACGATATGTGCCAAGGGGTACTGTCGGCCAATCAAACAAAGTTCTATCAGCATTTCCAGACTGTGCTCGAAAGGAGTTATGCATACCAAATAATGTGGAAGGAATCGAGGTTCCCAATCCAGAAGTACTAAACGATGGGTTTATCGAGACAACAGTACTTGTCGATATGGCCGTTCCATATGCGTCCATGACAAATGCATAGATGGTCGACGTTCCCGTAGTACCCACAGCGAACGTCGCAGGCGCTGAAGATTGCCAGCGGGTATCTGAAATTGCAGGTACCGCGCTCGAACTACTTACGAAATAACTAGTAATAGGTGTTGGACTCGAAGATGTTGCAAACGTCACCGACACAAGTGCCGACGAAGATGGCGTAGTAGCGCTAAAGTTAAATGTCGGCTGAGCACCACCTGAAGAGCCAGTAAATTCGTCTGCTCCAATGTCCCATGCAGTACCAAAGGGCCGTGCATCCGCCTCTATGTCACTACTGAAGGCATAAGTACCGTCAGCGCTAAGGTTTACTCCCATGTTCTGCGCGACTACATCAGAGGCGGCGAGATGGTAGTTACTATTGGCAGCATCAATAAATGAGACGGTCTTGGTATTCTGCGGATTGCTTCCGGGCGCGTCACTAACGCTTGAGAGATTATTCGTCGACCCGGCTAAAATAGTGGAGTTGGTGTTGCCATATCCACCATTGCTATCCTGCGCAATATTATTTTTGTACAGTATCGTATTGGTAAATCCGCCCGCGAGCATGAACGTTCGATAGGCATTATTCTCGCCTAGTACCGTATTGTTATAGGCCGTTGAATTTCCCATCATACGAATACCCGCTGCAGAGTTGGACCGACCAAGCTTGCGGTATACAAGATTATTCACCACAGTGATAGCTGGCTGAGCAATGGATTGACCGCCATCAATACCGATAGCCCCCAGAGATGTTTGGTCCCACACAATATTATCCCTAAGTATCGTTAGGTTTGGAGTAGTAGTTGCAAGCAACTTGATGATGGATTGATTTGCACTAGTAGACGTTGAAGTAAATTGAAGTCCTGTGATATGTACAAATGCCGCAGAAGTACTGAAATTTGATATTTGGTATGCGTTATTAGTCCACTTGCCCGTATGACGTTGTGAGAAGTTTGCTTCAGTGGACGTGCTCACTGGAGTATAGATATTGATGTAGTCTGTCGGACCTGTCACGTAGTCTGTTTTTATGTCTACGGTTGCCGTCTCAATGCCGTTGTCGTAATAACAAGGGATGTTGAGAATATAATCTCCGGTCGTTAAAGTGGTTGTGCCAAGCGCGGTTGCACCACCAATGTTTTGGAAAGCTGCTCGAATATTCGTGTACGCGTGCTTTATCGACGTGACTGTCGCGGTAGTAGTCGCTGCAGGTGTTAGACCTCGTGACGTAACAACTGACCATAACGTTCCTGTTGAATTTAATTTTCCTGAAATGTACGTAGTCGTTCCGTTATAAAGAATCGCATCACCTACTCCGATGTTCCCTATTTGGGCTACTGAGAATGTAGCGGTCGTTCCAGAAATGGTAATTGTCGGTGAACCAGTCTTAAGATCGTTGGTAGATTGTCCAACGGAAAAATAGACATTCGTTGCTGCAAACGCATGAGATCCGGAAAAGAGGAAAAGGAGCGTAAGGAGTGCGAACAACACTGACTTCTTCCTGAGGCTCTTCTGACATATATTCTCCAGGAAATTCATACTATATGACCAAACTTTACCAATGATTTCCTATTTCACCAACATGTCGAACAGCCATACTGCTAAGAACGTTTTACCTAAATGGTGGCTTGAACGTTACACAAGCTGTGAAAGCATCTCTTCAATCTGCGCGTGCAAGTCTTCGAGCGTTCCATCGTTATGTAGCGTATAGTCAGCCATTTTCATAACTGTCCCGATATTCATTTCATTTGCTGCAGTCTGTGCCATTTCCTTGTCTTCCTGTATACAAAATTCTTCAAAGGAAACTTTATCCTTGGCACTTCCCCTTACCACCACACGCTCATAGCGAGTCTTACGATCTGCATCTACAGCAATAATTGGCACGTTCTTGCTCTTTAGAAATTCACTCTCACCGATGGTTCGGACAGAGTCTAGGACAGCATCTCCTCCAGCCGCAAGCGCCCGACCGTAATTAGTTTCAACGACATATGACGGACTATTGAGTTGACGTAGATCATTCCCAACGATGCGCATTGAATCCCGATTAATGGGCATTTCTCGTCGTACGATTTCTTCAGTGATGAAGCCACTGCTTGAGTAGTGGTTGAAACCTTTCTTCTCTACTAAATAGTCGACGACCGTACCCTTACCTGCTCCATTGGTTCCGGTAATGCCGAGAATCATATGTTGTTCTTACTTTTTCTTCTTAATCTCAGGAGACTTTGCGAAGCGTTCTGCGAGCGGAACGAGAAGTGGAGCGGCAAGAAGAATTGAGGAATATGTTCCAGCTACGACACCCACGAGAAGTACGAGAGCGAAGTCAACGGTGTCCTTGCTTCCAATGAAGACAAGCGCAAGAAGAGCCAGCACAACGGTGAGCGAAGTGTTGATAGATCGTCCAAGTGTTTCTGTGATTGACTTCCCTACCGTCTCTTCAAATGGTTCCTTGATCTTTCCGTGCTCGTTGTTATGGAGATGTTCGCGCACGCGGTCAAAGATAACAATAGTGTCGTTCACTGAGTAACCAAGAATAGCGAGAAGTGCGACAACGAATAGTGAGTCAACTTGGCTTCCGGTGAAGTGGCAAAGGATTGCATAGAAACCTGCAGGAATGATTACGTCATGGAAAAGTATGACCACAACGATAGCGCCATAGACCCAACCTGATACTGGCTTCGATACGCGACGGAATGCCCACGCGATGTAGAGCATGATAGCGATGATGACTGCTGCAAGTGCGTACAGAGCCTTGATAGCGAGCTCAGAACCAAGAGATGGTCCAATAGAGTTAAAGCGTAGTTCAGTGAGTCCCGCTGCGGTGGTCGATGCCGTTGAAGTCGCTGCGATTGTCGTCTTTGTCCCCTTTGCCAAGACTTTCGCAGTAGTGCTTGCCATCATCGTATCCCCAGTGCCAAGCGTGCCGGTGCCAAGTGCAGTAAGTACTTTTTCGTGTTCGGCTGGGGTTAGAGTGCGGGTGCGCAAAATAACGCCATTAGTACCACTCTCGCGAAGTGACGTCTCGCCGAGTGCAAGCTGGTTTACGTGCTCTTTTATACTGCTGAGTTCAGGGCGAGCCTGAGTATACGCAACTTCAACGAGCGAACCTCCTGTGAAGTCTATAGAAAATGGAAGACGGAAAAACGCAATTGAGCCAAGCGCAATAAGCAGGAGAATTCCTGTAATGGCAAAGAACAAGCGGCGATGGGTGACGATATACATACGTTAATTGGTGTCGTTATCTTTGCTTCCTGTGTGGAATCCGCTGGAAAGAAGGAAGCGCCATCCACGACCACCTTCGTTTGGAAGAATAGCGCGAAGGAATACTCGTGAAATAAATACGGCTGAGATGAGGGAAGTAATAACACCGAATCCGAAGACGAGCGCGAAGCCCTTAATAAGTGATGTTCCAACCCAGAAGAGAATGATCGCTGAGATGATCATGGTGAGGTGACCATCGCGAATTGCTGGCCACGCGCGACCAAAGCCGATTGTTGCTGCCTCCTGTGCACCGAGGCCACGACGAAGCTCTTCCTTCATACGCTCGAAGATAAGGACGTTCGCGTCCACGGCCAAACCAATGGAGAGAATGAAGCCTGCGATACCTGAAGCCGTAAGGGTGATAGGTACAATCTTAATGAGTGTGATGGTGATGAGTACGTAAATAACGAGTGCTACGGTAGCGATTGCTCCTGGGAGACGGTACCAAACGATCATAAAGAGAGAGACAAGTGCGAAGCCTATTGCCGCAGCAATAAGTCCAGCGTTATATGCCTGACCACCGAGTGATGGACCAACGGTGTCGCTCGACTCAAGCGTAATGGGTACAGGAAGCGCACCGAAATTCAAATTCTGTACAAGATCGCGACCTTCCTGAGGTGTGAATGTTCCGGTGATAGTAGCGTCTCCCCCAACAATTGCTTCTTGAATGGTTGGGTTTGAAATTACGTTTCCATCAAGGAAGATTGCGAGAGTCTTTCCTACGTTCTCACTCGTAAGTTTTGCAAAAAGAGCTGCACCTTCGGCATTGAAGTGGAGAACGACTGTTGGAGAGTTAGCAACCTGCCCTGCGTTACCGTTTGCAAACTGAAGTTCAGCAGACTTAAGGTAACGACCGGTAAGACCTGTGTCGATGTAGTTCTGCGTAACAGCTATGCTTGTTGAAGTACCAATCGTTGTTGGTGTTGAGCTTGCAGTCCCAGCAAGTTTGAACTCAAGCACGGGTGTCTTGCCGATAGCATCTACCGCTGCTTTAACGTCGGTAACTCCTGGGAGTTCAACTAAAAGACGGCTTTCCTGATTCCCCGCTACGGCACTCGACTGCTCAAGCTGTACGAGAGGTTCAGCGACACCGAAGGCATTCACACGACGATCAATGACATCACGAAGTGAGTTAAGCGCGCCCTGCTTGTCAGTTGTTATCTTGCTGGTATCAGCGTGGTAAATAAGCTCCGTGCCGCCTGCGAGATCGAGACCAAGCTTAACGTTATATTTAGAGTCTGCGTGATGAGTGTTTACGACAAACCAGGTGAGGAGTCCGGCTACGATAAGTACGATGAGGGCAGAAACGATGCGCCACGGACGAGATTGCATGATAGGGCTAGTGTACGCCGTTTGTTCGTTTTCGCAACTGTTAGTTAATGAGAAGTGTGTATGGATTGACTTTTCTAGGAAGTTGCTATTTCTATATTTATGTGGCATGTTATAGCCACTACGTCACTGAGACGTTGGGAAGGACGTGCGATGAGAATGATGAGAATCTTGTTAGCAGACGATGACGAAGATGTTCGGGGGAGCTTTCTCCAGCTCTTCGGGATACACGGCTACGATGTGACAGCCGTTGATAACGGACGAGCTTTGCTCAAAGCGCTCGAAGAAGATGGTACCTTCGATCTGGTTATTTCCGACAACAACATGCCGGAAGTGAGTGGTCTCGAAGCCCTCAAAGAACTTCGCGCAGACGAGCGCTGGAAAGACCTGCCAGTAATAATTATTTCGGGCCGAGTCAAAGTCGCGAGCGAGGTGGAAGCGCTCGGTGCCACTTTCATCGACAAAAGCAAATTCAAAGACTTACATGCTGCTGTTGAGCAGCTCGGTCGCGATCTCGTCGAGAAAGATCTCGAGGGAGACTAATTTACCCCAGGAATTTCTCCTGGGGTTTTCTTTTATATGGATGTACTTTTATGTAGCTGCGCGACATTACGAAAAAGGCACGCGACTGCAATAGGACCGATGCCTCCTGGGACGGGAGTAAAGATTGAGGCCAGCTCAGCGCAGGCAGGATCTATGTCTCCTTTAATAGCCCCCTCTTGTTCACTGGTACCAGCATCAATAAGAACAGTGTCTCCAGAAATCATTGCGGGAGTAATGAGGTGCGGAATACCTGCACCGCTGACGATGATGTTGGCCGCGCGGAGCGCGGCTACCGAATCTTTAAACGTATCCTTATCCAACACCATGACCTGTGCGCCTTGCGTATGAAGCCATGCAGCAACCGGGGCTCCTACCAATCGACCATTCCCTACTACCACAGCCTGCGTGCCTTCGAGGGGAATTTCCGCTCGTGCCAGCACCTCACTCACTGCAGCGGCTACCGGCGGTACAAGTGCGTCAGGAATTTCAAACGTAAATAACGCATAGGTCTTTGGCGACAATACATCAGCATCTTTTTCTACAGGAATACTCAAAAGAATTCGTTCGCTATCCAGATGCTCTGGGAGTGGAAGCTGCACAATAACCGCAGCAGCGCCTGGAGCCTCAACAGCAGTAATCACCTCTTCTGTGGTTGCGGTACTTGGAAGAGACACTACAGAAAGTTCCATTCCAGCGTCCCCTGCGCGCGCAGCTTTTACCCGCAGATACGACTCTGTTACTGGTGTTGGCGCAACGACTACAGCGCGCACCACAGGACGGTCACCAGGCGCTAACCCTGCCTTTACCTGCGCGAGGATTTCCGCAGCGATTATCTTTCCATCGATGATAGTTGTTTGCATATTATGTTCCAGAGAGTGAAGCGAGCGCTCGCAAGGTCTTAAGGGCAATTGCCATATCAAGTCCAAAAGAACGGTGCTTCATATAATAGATATCATACGAAAGCTTGCGAGCCGTGCGCGCGATGTCTGCAGCACCTCGTGGCGCATCATGGTCGTATATCTGCGCCCAACCTGATAGACCAGGAGTGACCAGGTGACGAACGGCATAGTAAGGAATCTCTGTCTCATAAATAGCAGCAATGCTTGGTAGTTCTGGCCGCGGACCAATAAAGGAAAGATCTCCAACGAGAATGTTCCAGAGCTGTGGAAGTTCATCAATGCGACTCTTACGAAGGAATTTACCAAATGGCGTGACGCGATTCTTTTTCTGAAGTTCTGGGTCGCCATGATCGTTAAAGAGCATTGAACGAAGCTTGATGATACGGAATGTCTTATTATCCCGCCCCACTCGATCATGACGAATAAATATCTTTCCCCCTCCTGTTATCGCCGTACCAAGAACTGCAAGGAGTATAAAAGGTGCACTGAGGATTATTCCTATGAATGCACCGACGATGTCGATGACTCGCTTTGCGATGGCATATACGCGATTTTGGCGACGCAGATGTTCAAGGAGCCAGGCGTGGTCGATATGCGCTAGTGGCACACGATCGGTGAGTCCCTCGTAGAACGTTGCGAATTCAACGAAGTCGACGCCCTCAAGCATCGCGTCATATAAGCTTGGGAGTTCTTTTCGTACTACGAGATTACGTGTATCCAGTACCACGATTCTCATACCGGCTTGAACATGGCGCTCGATTAATGTTTTCAAGTCGCCCTCCATGAGAGTACTTGGTCGAATGGAGTCAACAAAACGAACATAGTATTTTGAATTGCCATCGAGTGCGTGTAGCACTTCTTCATATGCCTCCCCTTCTCCTATCAATACTGCTGATTTGGTCTCTGCTATGGAAAGATACGGGACGACAAAGAAACGCCAGACAGAGATAAGTACAACCGAAATAAGGAGATACAAGAGAAGAACCGTCTTCGGCGCAATCACGAGTGGGAGTACGAAGAATACTATGGCAGCAATGGCAGTGTTAGTTACCTGGGCTCCAAGAATTCGTATTCCAAGAATTCGTTTTACAAGCCTTGTCTGAGGTTCGTACAAACCAGCGATAAAGAAGATGAGGAATGAAATTCCGTATACCACTACGAACGCGCGCAAGTGCTCAAAGAAATAACTTCCGGTAGGTAACTGAAAATTACGCAATACGAGCGCAAGCCAAAGTGAGGTAATAAGGAGTAACGCGTCTCCGAATATAAGGAGTGCGGTCTCGCGGCGGGCGAAAGGCATAGTAAAGACAGTATATACTCCGTTCTTGGTTTTAACAGGTGAATCCTCCCGGTGTGCGGTACAGTTATAGAAACCATGGAAACGCCACAAAAGTCGCTCGAGGGCACCCGTGTCCTCTACGCCATTACTAAATCCAATTGGGGTGGTGCTCAGGCATATACGTATGCTCTGGCGATGGGCGCCTGCGCAGCAGGCGCCCATGTGAGTGTTGCGCTGGGTGGTGCCGATGGTTCCACACCCGAGACCGGCTTACTAGCAGCACGCCTAAGTGAAGCAAATATTCCAGTAATTCCCCTTTCATACATTAGACGTGATATTGGCGTCATTGCCGAGCTCAAAGCATTTTGGGAATTGGTGCGAATTCTAAAGAAAGAAAAGCCGAACGTGCTCCATCTTAATAGTTCAAAGATGGGATTCTTGGGCTCTCTTGCAGGACGGCTTGCAGGTGTTCCGCACATTGTCTTCACCGCACACGGATGGCCTCACGGTGAAAATCGTTCTTGGTTCTGGAAGACCTGTATTTGGATTGCTTCGTGGTTCACGATCGTGATGAGTCATGTCACTATCGTAGTCTCCGGATACGACATGGAAAATACTCCTGTATTTTTTAGTAAGCGAAAGTTGCACGTCGTACGGAATGGTATGCAACCGTTTGAACTTTTGCCGCGCGCTGATGCGCGCGCTGAGCTCATAGCAAAATCTCCAGGACTTACCGCTGGCTCAATTTGGCTTCTTATGAATTCTGAGCTTCATCCCAATAAAGGTATCGATATCGCAATTCGTGCTCTCGCAAAACTTGCACCTAAGTTTCCGAACTTGATCTTAGTAGTTATGAGTGAGGGCCAGGAACGCGCACGTCTCACCACCCTCGCGCAATCACTAGGCATTTCAAACAAAGTGTTTCTTCCAGGATTTATTACCGATGCGCGCTTCAGACTTTCCGCTGGTGATATCTTTCTCATGCCATCGCACAAAGAAGGTCTGCCTCTTGCAATCTTAGAAGCTGGAATTGGCTCCCTCCCTGTTATCGCTTCAAATGTTGGCGGCATTCCTGAGATGATTCAAAACTCAAAAGACGGCCTACTTATTGCCCCTGGCAATCCTTCACTCCTGACCGATGCTATCGAATCACTTCTTACTAATCCAAAGCTCGCGCAAGAATTAGCAGCAAATCTGCACAATCGAATTCTTACTGAGTTCACGAGCGATTGCATGATCGCAGAGACGTTTACTACGTATCACGCTTAACCTTCGTACTCAAGCATTGCCGCGTCGCGCGGAACGCTTCTTCCCTGCTGTGCAAGGCTGGCAATAATACCGAGTGCCGCAAACTCTATAACCACGTGCGAACCGCCTGAACTCATGAAAGGAATGGTTGTGCCGGTAACCGGAAGTATCCCGAGGTTGATGCCGGTGTGGTATCCGACGTGCGCGAGGAAAAGTATCAAGACTCCAATGGTAAAGAGCGCATCAAAGTTAGTAGCCGAACGTCTAGCGATTGACAGGAGTTGAAAGAATAAGAAACCATATAGTGCAAGTAACAGGACAACACCGACAAATCCCCACTCTTCTGCAAACGCTGCAAAAATAAAGTCAGTCTGATATTCAGGTAGGAATCGCAGCTTACTCTGTGTTCCGTATCCGATACCCTTTCCCCACAACTGTCCTGATCCGCTCGCGATAGTAGCCTGATACGCGTTATACCCTGTCCCGCGAATGTCTGCAGCAGGGTTAATCAACGTCATGATGCGTGCGCGCTGATAGTCTTTAAGTCCAAAGAACCAAAGCCCAGCCGCCGCGACAAGTCCCATAGCGATCACCACTGCTAAGTGTCGAAGTGGGATACCTGATACTAAAATCATTCCAAACCATACGGTAAGAAGAACGATTGCCATGCCAAGGTCTGGCTGCACCAATATTAAAAGGACAATGGCGCCTATGTATAAGCCAGAAATGATTACATGCGAAATATGCCCAATCTCCATATGTCTACGAGAGAAGTATTTAGCGAGGAGTGCGATGATGACCAACTTTGCGAGATCGGCAGGTTCAAAGGCAAAGAGACCAAAGTTGAACCATGATTTAGCACCCATCGTTTCATGACCAAGAACAAGCAATGTCGCAAGCAATACGAGCGTAACAATATACCCCGTTATGATAACGGGTGTGCGACGAATGAAGCGCATATCAATCACTGCACATACGATGTACACAACAACACCGATCACTATCCAAATAAACTGACGTGGAGCGAGTGACGCAGAACCATCAAAGGGCGCCATGGTGAGAAGCCCGAGAAATGCGAGTGCAACGCCGGTTGCAAGGAGTGGCCACGTGGAAAGAACTGCTCGAAACGGGTTCAACCGTGCTGTTTCGGTCATAACTGTATACGCGGTGCTGACTGCGTAGGCACCACATCTACTCGCACCACAGGAGCTGCGAAGGGCTCGTTCCAGGTAAAGATCATCGGCGCAGTGCCTTGAGCGGGGAGAGTAGGGACAATTGTCTGCGATGCAGCAAGCGCTTCCCCGTCTGCTCCAAAGACTGTCACTGTTACCACCGTGTTGTACACAGGCTTTGCTGTTTGGTTCACTAGCGTAGCTGTAATACGTGGTTTTGTCTCCGGTGTTAGTGTCACTACATTGCTTACGATAACGGAAGGGTCTATCGCCGTACCCCGCATCCATACTGGTGAACCCTGGTCGAAGGTTAAGAAAGCTTGGCGAATGCCCGCCCCTGCAGATGCGATACCGGGAATAAAGACCGGTACACTCGCGCGTGGAGGAAGGTTAACTTTCACGCGTGCCGTTACAAGCGTGCCATCTGACTTATACGCTTCGAGCGTCATGGAAGCATCTTTTGCGTAAGCAGTTGAGTTCCCGTTATCAACATATGCGATCACATCAGTACGTCCTGATTGTATGATCGTGCGTGCGAATCGTACCGTTGCTGGTGGAACTTCTGCTGAACAGAGTATGCTGCATGAGCCACCACAGTCGATACCAGTCTCGTCCTGATTCATCTTTTTATCTATACACGTTGGTGTGTGGTAAAAGACGCTGAAACCGATGATAGCCGCAACAGCAACTACCAAGGCACCGAATATAGAAAATACTATGAACTTCCTTTTATGTGCCCAATCCATAGGGTCATTATACGACATTTCGCTCTTAGGAGGCATTCGGCTTGGGGCGAAGAAGTGCCTTTATGCCCTGGGCGCGGTCTTGTGGTAATAACTCTATACCTTAGCGTACAACTCAAGAGTATGTCGTGCATTCGGTTCAATATCCAGATATCGGAGCGCCTCTTTAGCTGGTATCCAAATATAGTCCTGGGCTTCTTCGTTTAAGTGAATTCTTTTGCTTTCTACCGTGACGATGTTGTCCACGAAAATATGCTGCATACCAGTCTCATAGTAGCCAGAGTTCTTTATCTGATCGAATGTTGCAAGATGTCTTCCAACTCTACCGTTAAGGCCAGTTTCCTCTTTGACTTCACGAAGTAGCGTATCGGAAAGGCGTTCGTTTCTTTTGACTTTTCCTCCAACAATCGAGTAACGGTCGCCCCATTTGTGGGTCTTAACGAGAAGTACTTCTTTGGTAGGTTCGTACTCGATAATTGCACCTGCAGCTACGATTGATCCGGGCACCATTAGTTCTTGCCAGAGGTTATGTAGAGCTTTCTCATTTCTCTTAACCTGTGGGGCGGGAAGTGTCTTGTGTTCATATATGTATTCAGCAAGTGAATGAGGGCTCCATGTTGAATTCTTGTGTACGTATGCAGGATGGTCATCAAGTTCGCTATAGAAGAAACATCGGGTATTGGATATTTGAGCAATACCAAGTTCGTATGATGCACTCTTTCCTATATACCCTTCCGGATTGACGAAATAACTAAAGCCACTCGGTCCCAGCCTTTTAAGATTATGGAGATAGAGAAGCTCAATGAGTCGAGGGTCTTGATTTTTTTCTCCTTCTAATAAAGCAAAGCCATTCTCGATGGAGATTAACTCAGACTTTTTGGGTGCGATTACTTCAATATTTGCCGCGATAAAAATATCGTGAATTTCTTGAATAAGTTCAAAATGCTTACGGAAGCTTCCGTGGAGGATACAGCGGATTTTCTCTTCTGGACGTTCCATACCTCTATTGTATCGCCTTATTCAAATTTGCTAAGCTCCATATCTCGAGGTAATACAGTGACCAAAACAAAAGGCCGCGCACTTTCGTGCGCGGCCTTTTGAAAACACACCCAGAACGCTGGCGACAACCTACTCTCCCCCTTTCGGAGTACCATCGGCTCAAGAGGGCTTGACTGCCGTGTTCGGAATGGGAACGGGTATAACCCCTCCGATAAATCACCAGCGTTCTGGGTGCGTTCTTTTTAGAACTCATCCAGAGGAATAGGTTATAGGTAAACAAATTCAAACAAAACAACTCTGTGACATACAGAATTCCGCACAGGAAACTGGACATATTAGTACTTCTCGACTGAACACATTACTGTGCGTATATCTAAAGCCTATCAACCTCATAATCTCTAAGGTGTCTCATAACGATTCCTAATCTTTGAGTGGGCTTCCCGCTTATATGCTTTCAGCAGTTATCCCATCCCGACATAGCTACCCAGCGGTGCCTTTGGCAAGACAGCTGGTAGACCAGAGGTCAGTTCACCCCGGTCCTCTCGTACTAGGGGCAACACTCATCAAGAATCAACGCCCGTAGTAGATAGGAGACCAACCTGTCTCACGCATTTCGTTTTATCGTTAGCTTGCCAGCTAACTCCTCCGTTACTGAAGGGATCGGACTGTAACATCACGAGTTCTTCGTGACTGACATTCAGTCTCTAAGGGCAGCAGTCTCCGTACTGCATGGTGAGCTAGAGACTTGTCTCAAGCTCACCATGCAGTACGTGACCAAATTCCCTCGGTATTGCCCTTTCGCTGGTGAGCGAATTCGGGTTTTACCGATATGAGTCAGTTTGTTTGTATGCATCCCTGCACACAACCGCCGTGTCATGGTTGGTTCTATCTTAATTTCAAGACGAAAAGACATTCACAATTCCCCACAAGGGGGACTTCTTTCTTTCTAAGCTCGCGGACGAGCAAGAAAGAAATGTCGCGCACAATTCACTTTTTTAAGTTCTGACAACAGAAATCTCAAAGGGATTCAAACAGTGAGAGAAACAAATCCGAGGATTTGAATCCCTCACGGTTTGAACCCAGCTCGCGTACCTTTTTAATTGGCGAACAGCCAAACGCTTGGGACCTTCTCCAGCCCCGCGCTAAGGTGAGCCGACATCGAGGTGCCGAACTCCGCCGTCGCTATGGACGCTTGGGCGGAACTAGCCTGTTATCCCCAGGGTAACTTATATCCGTTAATCTCTGGCCGCATCTAAGGCGGACCATCGGTTCACTATGCTCTGCTTTCGCATCTGTGCGGGATGTACCCCTTACAGTTAAGCTCTCTTATGCCATTACACTATCGGCACGGTTTCCATTCGCGCCTAGAGAACCTTAATAGACTCCTCCGTTACTTTTTAGGAGGATAGCGCCCCACCAAAACTACCCGCCAGGCACTGTCCCCCCATAGTTCTTATGGGGGTTAGAGACTGCACAATTCAAGGGTGGTATTTCACTGGCGACTCCACAACAGCCGAAACCGTTGCTTCAAAGTCTCCCACCTATTCTACGCATGAACCACACAGCCCCAATACCAAGCTGTAGTAAAGCTCCTGGGGTCTTTTCGTCTAACTACGGGTAACCGGCATCTTCACCGGTATTGCATTTTCACCGAGCGAGTCCTCGAGACAGTTTTCCAGTCATTACGCCATTCGTGCACGTCTGAACTTACCAGACAAGGAATTACGCTCTACTATTCCTTTAACGTAGGACCATTTCTTCTTCCCTCACCATTGCTCTCAGCGTTAGCTGATGGCAGTTAGATGTGGAAGCGCGGCGTATGGCCTCTCTTGTGAGCCGCGGATACTGTCATACATTACTGTATGACGAGGTAGCTTTTAATGACGCACGTATCTCTACACTGTTTACGGTCTCCTATAACCGCCCCAATCCGTTCTGTATCCGATTGCTCAGATACAGAACCTTAGGACGATTATAGTTATCGCCGACATTCACCGGGGCTTATACGATCCAGCCCAACAATCGAAATCATTGGACCTTCCGTGCTTGACCTTCCGGCATTGGTCAGGCGTCACCCCCTATACATCCTCTTACGAGTTCGCAGGGAGCTGTGTTTTTGGTAAACAGTTGCCAGAAAATCTTTCGCTGCGGCCCCATATTGCTATGGGGCAGGCCTTATCGCTAACTTACGGCCGCTTTTTTGCCGAGTTCCTTGAGGACCTCTCACTCGTTCGCCTTACTCTACTCGAGCTGAACACCTGTGTCGGTTTCCGGTACGGTCGTCATATGCTAGAGCTTAGAAGCTTTTCTTGGAACCGCGCTCTCTATTCTCTCCCCCTCCGTAGAAGGAAATTGTCGCTCCGCTCGGAGTATTGTCTTCCGGATTTGCCTAGAAGACCTCCTCACTCACAAACCCAAATCCAATAATGGGCAATAAATACAGCAATCCGTCACTCCATCGCACATATGATCGGTCATGGAATATTAACCATGTGTCCATCGGGTGCGGCTTTCGCCATCCCCTTAGGCCCGACTAACCCTCAGTTGATCATCATAGCTGAGGAAACCTTGTTCTTTCGGCGTGCGGGGTTCTCACCCGCATTGTGGTTACTTGTGCCTGCATTCTCACTTCTGTACGCTCCACCCTCGGTCACCCGTTAGGCTTCATCGCAGAACAGAACGCTCTCCTACCGCTTGCACGTTTCATAGAGGGTACGAACAAAATGTTCGCACTGTGTTTCTGAAGTGGACGAGTCTATTACCGACTCATCATGTTCGACGTGACTTTCGCCGTCCGAGGAAACATAAGGAAGAACAGACGTCACTGTTGCGATTTCTCGCAATGGAACCAATTGGCAAAAGCGAAATGACTAAACAAAGACGTAACCGTCTGGCGTCATTCAACCCCCAAGTGTTCCGGGTTTCCCCATAGGATATCTGCAGATCAACAGTTCTGGGCACCTACCTGCAGCTTATCGCAGCCTTAGTACGTCCTTCATGTATGACCTTCTGTTTTTATCTTCCTTCACTCCACGGCGTGTACTTCATTGTCGCTTGGCGACACCTACTAGACACGCACATCCACTTTAATCTTAAGAGTATTTTTCAACCCTCTATGAAACGCACAAGCCCGCAGTTTCGGTATAACGCTTAACCCCGATTATCTTCGGCGCAAGGACCCTCGATGAGTGAGCTGTTACGCTTTCTTTAAATGATGGCTGCTTCTAAGCCAACATCCTCATTGTCAAAGGATCCTCACTTCCTTAAGTTGTACTGAGCGTTAATTTAGGGACCTTAACTGGCGATCTAGGGCTCTTCCCCCTTCGACGACTGGAGCTTCGCCCCCAGCGTCTAACTGCCGTGCTGTAATTTCTGGTATTCGGAGTTTGATAGGAATGACGAGGTTTCCCCCTGTTCATCCCTTCCAGTGCTCTACCCCCAGACTGATCACACGACGCCATCCCAAAAGATGTTTCGGAGAGAACCAGCTATTACCAGGTTCGATTAGCTTTTCACTCCTTACCACAAGTCATCCCAAGACGTTGTACGATCTACGGGTTCGGTCCTCCATGTGACTTTCGTCACACTTCAACCTGCTCATGGCAAGCTCACCTGGCTTCGGGTCGTATGTATGCTACTAACGCGCTATTCACACTCGGTTTCCCTGAGGCTCCGTCCCTTTACGGACTTAGCCAAATGCAACATACATACACTCGCAGGCTCATTCTTCAATAGGCACGCTATAACGGACACGAGGCCCGCCATAACCCTTTGTAAGTACACGGTTTCAGTTCTATTTCACTCCCCTCTCGGGGTTCTTTTCACCTTTCCCTCACGGTACTAGTTCGCTATCGGTCTTAGAAAGTATTTAGCCTTACCGGTTAGTTCCGGCAGATTCACTCGAGCTATTCGTGTCTCGAGCTACTCAAGAACAGGAGCACAAAAGAGTTTTATATTTCGCGTACGGGGCCATTACCCTCTGGGGCGTTGCTTCCCAGCAACTTCCGCTATATAGAACTTTTGTAACTTTTGCCGTACAAGTACGGAGCTCCTGCCTTACTACCCCGATGTCCGAAGACACCGGTTTGGGCTGTTCCCGTTTCGCTCGCCGCTACTAAGGGAATCGCAAGGGTTGTGTTCCATCCATTCGACGAATCGAATAGACAGAACACAACCCGCTGTTGTTTTCTATTCCTCTGGGTACTGAAATGTTTTACTTCCCCAGGTTCGCTCTCTACCACATACGGGTAGAATGATCTTTACAGATCGGGTTTCCCCATTCGGACACCTCCGGATCAAAGGTTACAAGTCACCTCCCCGAAGCATTTCGCAGACTAGTCACGTCCTTCATCGCATTTCTAAGCCAAGGCATCCACCGTGCACCCTTATTGTTTCCAATGCGGAAACCTGAATACCACTTAACGTTGTTTTTCCGATGACACATATAAATACGTGCATCGGAAGGGATTCGTTTATTAGACGAACCCGCTCTTTGAATTTGCAATTTCAAGCCGCATCGCTGCGCAGCATTGGTGGAATCTGATTGCTCACATTCCACCAATGCTGCGCATGACGCGACGTTGATTACCTATAACCTATTCATCTGTCAAAGTTCACGTGTTTCAGTCCCAGAAAGAAAAAAGCCCCTTTCGGGGCGGCTTAGTAGAAGGCCTTTCGGCCTTCCCTCATCCGCTCCTTAAGTAGTTTCGAATTCCTTGGTAATAGACACGTAAGAGGAGTATATAGGTAGCGAATTAGCCTGTCAACAAAGGGACGAGGTAGCATTTTGGATCCTCCGGAATGGCATGGAATATCACTTGATTAAAAACATAATGAGGGTATAATATCGTTGGTTCGGCATCATCTGTGTGATGGCACCGCCGTGGGTCTGGAGGACATTGAAATGAAAATGAAAGACGTGCCGGTGTGGGCCGTAATCATGTGCACATGCCATGGAATTATAGAGTTGAAGTTGGGAACAACCGTGAGCATCTTCTGTGCTCTAACAGCATTCATAGTCGGAGGGATCTTCATGGATGGGATGCTGACAGAAACCAGCCTCCCCGATTATGTTGACGGAGATGACTATTCGACACCAATGTTTCGGACCGGGGGGATCCGCGCGCGATGGGTGCCCTCACTCATCCTGGTACTAATGGCTTACCTGGAGCCTCACTGGCTCCTAATTGTGGACACGGTGCTTATTATCATCATGATTCCGCGACTGATTCAATGGAACTGCCCCAGCCGTGCACAGGTTCGTTGAAGCAGGGCGAACGAACCACCAAGAACGCGATTCTCGAAGAGAATCGCGTTCTTTTCATATTCACTTTTGATGGACTTCCTTATTTGATTTCCTCACGCATCTTTTCAATAGCGCGCGCAGCAGCTGCCTGACCTCCAAGACCGAACGAAAGTCCGAATGCTAGTGCAAGAGCTACAACGAGACCAGTGAAGAGCGGCTGAATGAAATCGCTCGCGACCTGAAGGTGATCAAGTGCTGCGAGTATTGCGAATATCCAGATCGCCCAGCGAGCGATAGAGCCGAGCAAGCTTGCGGAACGCAAACGAGCGGTCTTTGCTGCTCCTGTTACAACCTTCTGTACCGCGTCTGCAAGTACAGCGGCTACAAGAAGAATAAGCACTGCGATAATCACCTGTGGAAGATATCCAAGAACAACCGTGCGAAGGAAGATCGTAACTTCAGTAAGATGAAGCACGTCGAGTGCCGCAACGAGGAAGACGATAATAAAGAACCACTTCACGAGGAATCCAAGGAATGCTCCTGAATCGAGACGGAAGCCAGAACGTTCAACAACACGTTCAACGCCTGCTGAACGAAGTGCGTCGTCTACACGAGCCGAACGGACAATCTGTGAGACAACGCGACCAAAGAGACTTCCGATGAGCCATCCGATGACGAAGATGACAAGCGCGATGATGAGGTTCGGGATAAACGCCACGAGACCGTAGAAGAGGCTCTGGAAGGACTGGGTCAGCACATCAGCCCAAGTAGTGAGAAACATAATAAGGGTGTGTAAATTGGTTAATGAGTATCACAGCGTCCGCTGGGCGGGGCTTACTGAAAGTGTAGCAAGCGGGCTCGCTGTTTTATGAAGGGCTGTGGATACCCAAATACCAAGTCGAATGCTTAAAGTCCTAGGCGATCAAAAATCACGCGATGCGGAAAGTCGAAGATATCTCGAAGAAGGCGATCGTATACACCACGACGATAGGCAAAGTCTTCTGTTGAGAATGAGGCAAAACGAAGTTCGCGACCAAGGTCAGCTTCCAAGGCGCGCACAGAGCTTTCGAGTTGTTTGTCTTCCAGCTTGTCACCAACAATAAGAAGATCGACTTTTGTTTCAAGTGCTCCGGTGAAAAGTCCCGTAAGCACTACGAGTCGTATTGCGCCGGCGCGTTTGAATGACGTTACGATGTCGGTATCACTAAGGTTCGTAGTACTACGAATGAAAGATTGTAGCGCATCGAAATACTGGAACTTCCTGTTAGCCACATACTGCACCCCTCCCTTTCCTGCTCGCTTTCGTATTAGCCCGCACGTAACGAGTGCGGACACTTCTTTTCGAACAGCATCTTTGGGAGTCTTCGTGCGTTCAACGATATCAGGAATGGTAAAGCTCATGTCATCGTTAAAAACAAAGAGCCGGAGCAATTTCAGACGGGCATACGAACCAAACAGACGGGCAAGTGGATCCATATAAAGGTAGCCGCATTGTATC
>JBDSUM010000003.1:0-1986 GCA_039927695.1 Minisyncoccota bacterium | reverse complement strand
TAGAAACCTTCGTTCTTCAACTCTTCGATTGCCTTCTTCGCCTTGTTTGAAAGCTTCTTTGGCATAGTGACTGAGAGTCGGATAAGTAGGTCACCATTACCGCGATCGGTAGCGACACCCTTATTACGAATGCGTAGTGTCTCCTCAGTGGCAGTCATTGGTGGTACTTTCACGTCGAGTGTCTTGTCGTCGATTGTTGTAATAGAAATAGTCGTACCAACAAGTGCATCAGTAAGTTTGAGGGGTGACTGCATTACAAGGTTGAGTCCATCTTTCTTAAAGGCAGGGTGTGGCTTTACGTGAACTTTTACATACAGATCGCCAGAAATACCACCCTTTACCGCTTCGCCAAGTCCAGGCATACGAATCATCTCGCCGCCATCAATACCTGCAGGAATTTGCACTTTGATTTCTTCTTGCTGCTTGAGTACGCCGCGACCCGCGCAGTTATCACAAGGAGTCTTCGGAACTTTTCCTGTACCTTCACACGTTGGGCAGGTGCGTACGCTTGAGAATGCGCCGAGCATTGAGTTACGAGTCTCGTGTACGCGGCCAGCACCGTTACAAGTGCTACACGTTTCCATTTCAGTTCCTGGCTTCGCGCCATCTCCCTTACAGATGTCACACTTTCCTATTTTCGTAATCAGAACTTCGCGTCTTCCACCAAGTATCGATTCTTTGAAGGAAACTTCAATGTCTATAGAAATGTCGCGACCACGCTGTGTGCGTGCGCCCCGTCCTCCGCTAAAGATGTCACCAAAGCCTCCACCGAAGAGGTCGCTAAAGTCGAACTCAACACCTCCCTGTTGGAAGCCGTTGAAGTCGAAGCCACCAAATGGATTGCCGCCTCCCTGTCCCTGCTGCGCTCCACCAGCGAATGTCTGTCCGTAGTTATCGTACTCACGACGCTTCTTGTCGTCTGAGAGCGTACTGTACGCTTCGGTGATTTCTTTGAACTTAGCCTCATCCCCTCCTTTATCAGGATGATGCTTTTGCGCGAGCTTACGGAACGCCTTCTTTACGTCGTCTTTTGACGCTTTCTTATCAACGCCCAGTATTTCGTAGTAATTCTTTGACGTGTTTGCCATGTTTCTATCACTATACGCCTTTCAGTTTACGCATGCAAAAGTATGAAAATAGTGAAGAAAAAGTAAAAAGCGGCCGGATATTTCCATGCCGCTTTGTTGCCATCGAATTAGGTTACGAAGGTAGCTAACCTCGCTTGTATTCCTCGATCATCCACTTTGCTTGTGCTGTGTCGAGTCCCTCGACGGCGACGATGTGCATACCCCAGCTGGCGGTCGGAGTGAAGATATCGCCCCGATCGTTCATGAGCTGGCCATTAGCGATCATTGCCGTCACGAGATATACCCGAGGTGTTTTTTCGTGATTGTATTGAACCTCCATAATTGCAGCACACTTCTGGCGACTGTTATCAGGTTTCTTGTCTCCGCAGAATGGAACAACCCGAGCCATCGTCGCTTCAGCTTCCTCCTGGGAGGAATAGCCAGCGGACAGATAGGCGCTCGAATCCGAGCAGCCGCTGAGCGCAATTGCAACCAGCGAGGCCGCGAGAACAAATGCTTTCATGGAATCAATCCTCCTTGGTACGAGTGGATACACTAACAAACAACAAAAATCATCAGAATTAATATGCCTTAGCAATGCAGTAATGTCAAAAGAGAGCAGAAGCTGTTAGGCTTCTGCTCTCTTTTTGTAATATGTTAACAGTTTCTACTGAGCCTCTCCTTCAGGCTTCTCTGTAAACTCAGCGTCAGTAGCGCCCGCCTCTGGAGCTGCTCCTTCAGCTGATGCTCCTTCTGTAGTTGCCTCGCCAGCTCCAGCCTGCTGATCCTTCATCATTGCTTCTCCGATCTTAGAGAGTGAGGTTGAAAGTGCTTCGCTCGCAGACTTGATAGCCTCAAGGTCGTCACCATCGCGTGCTGTGCGAAGAGCTGCTACTTTCTCACTGACTTCAGTAACAAC
>JBDSUM010000002.1:0-7899 GCA_039927695.1 Minisyncoccota bacterium | reverse complement strand
CAGCCCTCGGGCTCACCTTTAATAACCCAGCGCTTCTGGAAGAAGCGCTGACGCATCGTTCGTATTTGAACGAAAATAAGAGCTCCAAGGCGCACAATGAGCGCTTGGAGTTTTTGGGCGATGCCGTGCTTGAATTGGCCGTTACGCATTTCCTCTATTTTAAATACCCAAACAAGCCAGAAGGAGAGCTTACGGCCTTTCGTGCAGCACTCGTAAACACGTACTCACTCGCTGATACTGCTGAGGCAATCGGAATAAATGACATGCTGCTTCTTTCCAAAGGTGAGTCGAAAGACACGGGGCGTGCTCGCCAAATAATTCTTGCTAATGCATTTGAGGCATTGCTCGGAGCAGTATATTTGGATCAGGGATACGAGACCGCAGAGGCATTTCTCGCAAAGCACTTGTATGCAAAGATAGACGCCGTCGTGCAAGAACGATCATGGCAAGACGCAAAGAGTAAGTTCCAAGAACTCGCGCAGGAGAAGAAGGGAACAACACCAAACTACAAAACTATGAAGGAAGTTGGCCCTGATCACGATAAGCGCTTTACCGTAGGAGTGTACTTAGGAGAAAAGCAAATTGCCCAGGGTGAAGGCTTAAGCAAGCAAGAGGCAGAACAGTCTGCAGCACAGGCAGCGATAGAAAAGACTGGCTGGTAGGCTCTTCATAATTGACCATTGACACGAAAGCTTCATAGGTAGAATCTGTGAGCAGAAAGAAAGGCGTGTGCATTCCGCATAACGTCTCCGCCAAAAGAGGAATGTTTGTATGGCTTACATTCGCAGTTCTTTGATTAACATTGCCGCCGTTGGCACTGTTCTCTCCGGGATAATGTGCTTTGTGTACCTCCTGATGGTGGTGGTAAGTTATTTCCCAACATTGACCCATGTCCCGGCAAACTTTCACCCGAGCCTGCGTCCTGCAGTAGTTGCAGGAATTATCGCGTGCGTGTGCGCCGCTCTTACATTTTTGTTTATGGGAATCCCCGCTCACCCACGACGACGACTGAAGTCGACAGGTTAAACGACTAGGGAAGATATCACCGCCTCTGTAAATCAGGGCGGTGTTTTCATGCGCTATACTAATGGCAAATGCTGAAGCGACTAGAAATCGCCGGGTTCAAATCATTCGCGCGTAAAACCGTGCTTGATTTTTCGTCTGCAACGACCGCTGTAGTTGGACCGAACGGATCCGGAAAATCAAACATTGCTGAAGCGTTCCGCTTTGCCCTTGGAGAGCAGTCAATGAAGTCTATGCGTGGCAAGCGTAGCGAGGATCTTATCTTTAGCGGTTCGCACTCAAGTGCGCGCGCTAATCGTGCAGCGGTGACTATTGTCTTTGATAACCTTCCGCGCGCACGGGCAGGTCACCATGCAGGAACTGTGCCGGAAGCGAGTCGCATCTTTCCAAAACTCGACTTCGATGAGGTTTCAATTGAACGTGCAGTATTCCGTGATGGTACGAGTGAGTATTTAGTAAATGGTTCAAAGGTTCGTTTACGTGATGTGCAGGAACTTTTAGCTTCGGCAAATATTGGTGAGACCGGTCATCATATTATTTCCCAGGGAGAAGCTGACCGAATTCTCCTTGCGCACCCGCGTGAACGTCGTGCAATGCTCGAAGATGCACTAGGACTTAAGGCATTTGAATTTAAGAAACTGGAAGCGGAGCGTAAGCTTGAAAAGACAGATGCAAATATTCGCGAAGTGGAAAGCTTGCGACGCGAAATTGCGCCACACATTCGCTTCCTTAAGAAGCAGGTTGAGCGTCTCGAACGCGCTGCGAGTCTTGTACAAGAACTCGCCATTGCCTGCCAGACCTATTTTGCTATAGAAGAACTATATCTTGCCAGCGAAAAAGAGCGCGCGACGAAGGAACGCGCAACGGCAAGCGAGCGTCTTGCTGTGGCTGCCGCACAGCTCACTGCCTTTGATGAACGCACCACGAACGACGTAGAAGGCATGAAGCATGCGGAACGCATTCGTGTTGCTGAACGGGAGCTCGATAAGGCGATGCAGGAACGTTCACAATTGTCGCGTGAACTTGGTCGCGTGGAAGGCGCACTCGAAGGCGCAAAGAAGAGAAGTGTAGCCGTTGCACACGACCCGTACGTAAAAATTCCTCGTGAAGACCTAGAGACGTTTCGCGCTGAAATAGATAAGCATGCTCAGGTCGCTGAAGGTACGAACCCTGAAGCATTTAAAGCAGCACTCCTCACGTTACGAACCATAATGCGTGCGTTCTTCGAACGCTTTGGTACACCGAACGACGATTATCTTGCCGATGAAGAAAGTCTTGTGCACTCACTCGAACAAGAGCGAGAAGGCCTACTCGCTAAAGATGCACAGCTCGCAGAAGCTATTGATACTGGCAGGAGTACACTCATGCGCGCACGTGAAGCCTCTATGGCGTACGACGAGACAGGACGTGAAGAACGTCATCGTGTCCTTGAACTTGCTGAGATCAAAGCGCGCGAAGAGTCTGCGATCGTTCGACTCGACGGCAGACTCCGCGAGCTTACTATCCTTAGTGAAGAACAGGAACGCGAACGTGCAGAAGCACTCGCACTCGCAGGTTCCGTTGCGCTTTCATACGCACCGCTTATGCAGCTTCCTCAAGAAGATCGTCGCGTGCAGGAAGACCGCAAGCGTAGTGTTGAGCGCTTAAAGATTCGTGTCGAAGAAGCAGGTGGCGGGGGAGAAGACGTAAAGAAAGAATACGACGATGCCGTGGCACGCGAAACGTTCCTTGCGCGTGAACTTGAAGACTTGGCAAAGTCGTCCGCGGGACTTCGTGAACTCATTAGTGACCTTGATACCGAACTCACCACAACCTTCAGCGAAGGCTTGGCTCGCGTGAACGCGTCGTTCGGTGAATTCTTTGCGCTCATGTTTGGCGGCGGGGGAGCAAAGCTTGTACTCGAAGAATTGCCGATAGGTGGTCGTGGTAGAGCAGAGGAGGACGAAGAAGATCTTGGCATGGCGGACACTGAAGACTTGCCAACAGCAAAGGTTGGAAAGGCTGGCATAGAGATATCAGTAAACCTGCCAAAGAAGCGCGTACAGGCCCTCATGCAGCTTTCAGGAGGGGAACGTGCGCTTACGTCCATCGCTCTTATCTTCGCCATGAGCCAGGTGAACCCACCACCGTTCCTTATTCTCGACGAAACCGATGCTGCGCTCGACGAAGCTAATTCTCGTCGCTATGGCGATATGATCGAGGAGCTCGCCAAGAAGTCGCAGCTTATCGTTATCTCACACAACCGCGAGACCATGAGTCGTGCAGGCATTTTGTACGGAGTCACTATGGGTGGCGATGGTATTAGTAAACTCCTTTCAATAAAGTTCGACGAGGCAGTTGCTGTGGCTAAGTAACAACAAGCGCCCCTAGAAGGGGCGCTTGTTGTTTATGCAATGTCTAAAACAGTCCGTTACTCGTCACCTGAGCCTACTGCGTCAGCGCGATCCTTCGCCTCGTCTGCTTCTCTCTGCGCATCTGCGGCTTCACGTAGTCTAGCCTCCTCTTCTTCACGGGCTCGATTCTCTTCCTCGCGTTCAGTCGCGACAGTATCTGCTTGAGTTTCCAAATCATCTGCTTGTGGCATAGGCGTATTGGTTAGCGAATAACTATTCGTAACTATAAACCTGTAACCATGAATGCTTTATGAAGCATTCAGAACCAATACCTATTTCACGACAAGTCCGAAATCAAGTTCTTTCTCTGCAACGCGCGCTGCAAGAAGCTTAACGCGAACAGGATCACCAAGGGCATACTGTACCTTCGTGCGTTCACCAATGAGACGATAGCGCTTCTGGTCGTACGTGAAGTAGTCGTTACCAATGTTGCGCATTGCTACCATACCTTCGGCGCGTGTCTCTTTGAGCTCAACATACATGCCGCGGTCGGTAACACCTGAAATAACCGCATCGAATTCTTCACCAACGCGTGTCTCGAGGTATTCAACCTGCTTCATCTTGATTGAATCGCGCTCAGCTTCTGCTGCAGATACTTCTCGCTCACTTGAGTGAAGTGCGAGCGCATCAAATTCTTGCATCTCAGCTTTTGTAAGTGGTTCACGATCGGCAAAGTGCTTCACCATACGGTGGATGAGAAGGTCGGGGTAGCGGCGAATAGGGGATGTGAAGTGCGTATAGAACTCGAAGGCAAGACCGAAGTGGCCGATGTTCTTCGTAGTGTAGATAGCTTTCGACATGGAACGAAGTGCTGCAACTTTGATCAAATATTCTTCTGGCTTTCCGATGACCTGTGAGAGAAGGAGATTAATATCCTTTCCTGTCACATGACCACCTGATTCGTTTAAGTGGTACCCGAGAACTTTAAGGAACGCAGCGAGGTTTAAGATACGATCAGCATCGGGTACGTCGTGAGTACGATAGATCGGAGTTTCTTTAAGTCCCGCCTTCTTTGCTTGCTGCGTAAGATATTCTGCAACCTCTTCGTTTGCGAGGAGCATGAAGTCCTCGATGAGGAGGTTCGTAGCTTTACGTTCTTTAAGGTGGACGGCAATAGGCTTTCCTTCAGCATTAAGCTCAATCTTTACTTCAGGGGTATCAAAAGCAATAGCGCCCTTCGCTACGCGACGTGCGCGAATGAGATTCGCTAATGTCTCAAGTGTCGTGAGCTCTTCCAAATATTCACCTGACTTATTGTCGAGTACTTCCTGCGCATTTTCATACGTGAAGCGCTTGTCTGAGTGAATGACGGTCTCACCAAACCAACGACTTACGATTCCTGCCTGATTATCAATTTCAAACACGGCAGATACTGCGAGACGATCCTCATTTGGGTTAAGCGAACAAAGACCATTCGATAGTACTTCTGGAAGCATCGGAATAGTACGGTCTACGAGGTACACCGATGTTGCACGTGCGCGAGCTTCGTCGTCAATGCTCGTACCAGGGCGCACATAGAAGGAAACGTCAGCAATGTGCACGCCAACTTCAGTGTTTCCATTTTCGAGCTTTCGAACTGAGAGAGCATCGTCAAAGTCCTTCGCATCAAATGGATCAATAGTGAAAGTCGTAACGGTGCGGAAGTCGCGACGTGCGCCTGAGGCGATTGCATCAATTACTTCAGTGGCAAGCGCAGCTTGTCCGGTCTTTTCCAAGGCTTCAGCCTCATGTACGACACCGGGAGGGAAGTCCGGACGGAAGCCGCTGCCGAGTGCGAGCGCACGCATCTCAGTTTCGTGTACGCCGGCTGGCCCGATTATTTCTTCGAGTACTGCCTGCGGGAATCGTTCTCCTTCAGCCCAATCGGTAAAGCGCACCAAGACCTTTTGTCCCTTTGGTAGGGACTCTCCACGCACGAGGAATGGCGTATACATTTTCTTCCAGTCAGGAATGAGGTACGTGTCCGCAGGATTCTGATTAATCTCATTACCAGAAACGAGTACACCAACGAATGTTGTGCGTGAACGCTTAACGATGCTTTGAACGACGCCCACTTCGCGGGGTTGTCCCGTGCGGGAATCGGGCTCTTTGCCTGCGATAGCAACTTTTACAATGTCGCCCGGAAATGCGCCGTTGAGGTTTTGATCAGGGATAAAGAGATCGTCTTTTTCAGGGTCATATGAGAAAAAGCCCTTGCCTGTGCGAGTAACGGTGATTGGACCTTCGAAGGTCTCAGTAGATGCTGTCATTACTATGTATCTTACCTGGCGTCCTCAGAAATTGCACATATTTCCAACGCCGGCGCCCCACCAAGAAGTATTCAAATTCTGACCCGTCAGACAAAATCCACCTTTCTGTTCAGTGTATATCCAAAGACCGTAGGAAGCACCAGAAGAAGCCCAGACATATTGATTCGCTTTATTTTGAGGGTCGGTACTTACTGCAGAGATATATGTAGGAGTTAGAAATGATGAGAGTGTCGCGATACTAGTCCCACAATCAGAACAGCCCGCTTTCGGATACGTGCCGTTTGTATCGTAATACAGCTCAATTGCGGTCTTCAGTTGGCGAACACTTGCTACACGCTGGGCATCACGGCCCTTAGCTCGAGCTGAGTTTAGGGATGCAAGCACAACCGCGGAAAGTATCCCGATTATGGCAATTACGACAAGAAGTTCTATGACCGTAAAACCTTTCGTACGTCGATTCCGGGAAAATACGGTTAGCATATAGATAAAAGTATATCGCATAACCACCTTGCCTTGAGCGCTACGCGGCAGTTTGACTCAATAAGTCCAATAAGGTACTCTTCTAACTAATATGTTGATGATTCGTTTCCAGCGCATCGGACGCCGCAATGACGCGGCTTTTCGCATTGCCGTGCTTGAAAAGACTGCAGGCCCAAAGGCAGGCAAGTATGTTGACCTCGTTGGTACCTATAACCCAAAGACCAAGATTTCAACCCTAAAGGCTGATGCTATTAAGGACTGGATGGGAAAGGGTGCTCAAGTTTCTCCTAGTGTTCACAACCTCCTCGTGAAGCAGGGTGTACTTGAAGGAGCTAAGAATGCAAAGGTAGTTTCAAAGACCAACCTCGAAAAGAACATTGCAAAGAAGAAGGCTGAAGAAGAAGCGGCAGCTGCAAAGGCAGCAGAAGCTGAAGCAAAGGCTGCTGCAGACGCTAAGGCCGCTGAAGAAGCAGCTGCAGCCGCGGAAACTCCAGCTGAAGCTGAGGCTCCTGTCGAAACTGCAACCGAAGAGGCTGCACCTGCAGAAGAAACTCCTGTCGAAGCACCAGCTGAGGAAACAGCACCTGAAGCTGCTCCTGAGGAAGTTCCAGCTGCATAAGCTCGTAACATTCCCAAAGCGCGCTGCGCTTTAATCTCCGGTTCTATTACTGTCTGTCTAACTCTGACTACCACTTACTCTGAAACGATATGGAACAAGACCACGCATTTCTCGAATACACTGTTAAAGCTCTCGTTGATAACGCTGACTCCGTAGTGGTTTCTCGTTCCGTAGACGAAATGGGCGTACTCCTTACACTCACCGTCGCTCCTGAAGACATGGGTAAGATCATCGGTCGCGATGGCAACATTGCAAAGGCTATCCGCACCCTTCTCCGCGTTGTTGGCATGAAGCACAATGCACGCGTTAACTTGAAGATTAACGAGCCTGCAGGTGGCAAGCGCGAACAAGGCGAGAAGTCACTTGATCAGGTTCTCGACGAACTTAATTAAATTATTATAAGCCGTAGGTAAAAGAAACTCGCATGGAAATGCGAGTTTCTTTTTGTTTTGAGAAAACAAATATACCTGGGGATAACACCTTGCCATCGTGATAGACTCCGACTATATATGTATACAAAACCACAACGGGGACGTACCGCTGTCTTACTTCTTTTATCTCTAATTGTTCTCGCTTCTCCTTCATTCGTTCACGCAGCATTTACTAAACAACTCGCTCAAGGGTCTCAGGGTGTTGAAGTCACTGAGCTTCAACAAATACTTACTCAGCAAGGATTTTACACCGGACCCGTGACCGGGTATTTCGGTGCCTTGACCAAGGCTGCGGTCATGGCGTACCAGGTCGCACACGGTCTTTCTCCCGTGGGGCAAGTTGGTCCACAAACGAGAAGCAGTCTTAATACTGGAACATCAAGTACTGGTACAACGGTAGTGTCTTCAGTTTCTACTACTCAAACGATCACCAGCCAGCTTACTCTTGGATCAACAGGTCCTGAGGTTATAGCTCTCCAGCATTTTTTGGCAGTGCAAGGATTCTACACCTATCCGACTCTTACTGGTTTCTTTGGTCCTGTAACTAAAGCAGCCGTCATGGCGTACCAAATTGCTCATAATATTTCTCCTGTGGGAGAAGTAGGTCCGCAGACGCGCGCTGCTATCAACGCCCAGATCGCAGTGTCTTCGACTCAAACGTCGAGCACAGTGTCTACGACTGGCACGCAAACAACGAGCGGAGG
>JBDSUM010000001.1:0-34366 GCA_039927695.1 Minisyncoccota bacterium | reverse complement strand
GGTTATACCCCACAGTATACTACCCCGCAGTGGTACTATATATCGCTATGACTAACACTCTTTTCAAGAACGCTCTTGTGCAGCTTGCTCGCGCTCGCGATGCTGCGAATCTCGACCCCGCGTCTCTGGAGAAGATATCTACTCCCAATCGTGAGCTCACTGCCCTATTAGTAATCCCCATGGATGATGGCACCACAAAGGAATTCGCTGCATACCGTGTTCAGCATTCAAATGTGCGAGGACCATACAAGGGTGGTATCCGTTTCCATCCAAAAGCAGATATGGATGAAGTGAAAGCTCTTGCCTTCTGGATGAGTTTAAAGACTGCGCTTACCAATATTCCCCTCGGTGGTGGCAAGGGTGGCATTGCCGTTGAACCTAAGGACTTGAGTAGAACTGAGCTTGAACGATTATCGAGAGCATGGGTGCAGGCCTTTCATGAAGCTATAGGGCCTTTGCAGGACATTCCTGCCCCAGACGTTAATACCACTCCAGAAATAATGTCGTGGATGGTGGACGAATACTCACAGATTACGGGCGACACCACGCGCGCATCTTTCACAGGTAAACCTCTTCATGCTGGTGGCTCAGAAGGGCGTACCGTCGCTACAGCACTCGGAGGCTTTATCGTATTTAATGTTTTACGCGAGTCACTTGGAATAGAAGCTGGTGCGAGTGTGGCAATTCAGGGCATGGGTAACGTTGGTGGGTTTGCAGCACGCATCTTTAGAGAGAACGGGTATCGCGTCGTTGCAATGTCTGACTCTAAGAGTGGCGTTTACAACCCAGAAGGCCTCATTGTTGAAGATGTCGAAGCGTATAAGAAAACAACCGGAACCTTGAATGGCTTCCCTGGAGCAACACCTGTCACAAACAATGAGCTACTCGAACTTGATGTAGACGTTCTCATTCCTGCAGCACTCGAGAATCAAATTACTGCAGAGAATGCACAAAACATACAGGCGAAAGTCGTCCTTGAGTTAGCAAACGGGCCAACAACACCCGAAGCAGACGATATTCTATTCGCAAAAGGAGTGACGGTTATACCTGACATCCTCGCAAATTCAGGAGGTGTTGTTGTTTCTTATTTTGAATGGGACCAGAATCTTAAGGGAGAACATTGGAGTGAAGTAGAGGTGCAAGAAAAGCTAACGCTCATTCTCGAACGCGAAGCAGTGCAGGTATGGGGACGAGCGCAATTACTTTCAACCGATATGCGTCGTGCAGCATTTGTTATAGCACTTGAGCGCTTAATATAATTCTTACGACGCTCTTTCAGCAAATACCACAAGTCGCTGCGTGTAGCTTTGCGCTAGTGCGTCCCATACTCCGGCACAGGTAATAAGATTCAAATGTGCGCCACTCGAGGAGGTAAAGACATCGGGAACATTTGCTTTCGCGCTATATAAGCGAGTTTTAGTAACTACGAATACTGACACTCCACTTATAGCATCTTGGACATATATTTTATCGCCTACTTGAATCGTATGTAAATTATTAAATGCGGCCTGTATATTGTCTTTCCATCCATAATGACCAACGATAATAGCTGTACCTATTTGCCCGGGGCGCACGCCCTTATTAAACCAAGTTACATTTGCTGGACCTGCGGGAACAGCGACTGCACCCGTCGGTGCTAGGCCCGAAGACTCAATAGAGGTGTCTATATGCATGCTTGGGATTACCAACCGTGTCGGAAGCATGAAGCCTGACTGACTTTGTCGGTACAATTGTGCCGCCTGCAATACTGAATCAGGTAGCGAGCTTACTTCTTTCGCTTGAACTACCGGTATGAGTGCAAGCGAAAAAGAAAAGACTAACGCAGTTACAAAAACGCTACGCAAAAAGAAATAAGAGTGTTTCAATGGAGCGTATTATTTACGCGGTCCATATCCGCTATTTGGGAGCGCTGGTGTGGTTACGGTACGCACAGGTATCGCTACTTCAGATGCGCTCGTTTGCGTCGTCGTGGTGCTAACGGTTGTTACTGTTGTATCGGTAGCTGAACTTGTTGTACTAGTGGTTGCACTGCTGGCAGTTGGCGCTGCGAATTGGCCAGAGACCCCACGTGTTGAAACTGGAGTGACTTCGGTATTGGTGATTGTACAAGTCTTATCGGCACCTCCGGCAAGAGTAATAGTACCGTCAGCATTACAATCCCCTCCCCAAGCACTTGCGGTATACCCAGCAGTATTTGTTTCAGTTGCAGTGTAGGATCCTGCTGCGAGGGTTGTCGTTGCAACGCCGCTCACCATTGGGCTCGCTCCTATAAAGAGAGGAAAATCAGAGACAGTTTTGGTCCCTCCATTTGTATTCACTACGGTTTTTATGATTTTAAAAGTTGCAGTGGTAGGTGTTGGGGGTGGAAGTCCTCCACACGAAGGTATGGTAATGGTATTTGAATCGAGAGTAACCGCTCCATTTTGTGCCAAAGCTCTTCCGTCTAAGGTGGCGCTCGTGGTGAGGGTAATGGATTGGTCAGCCATGATAGTTCCTTCGAAAGTCGAAGCCGTTCCAAGCGTTGCGGAGCTTCCTACCTGCCAGAAGACGTTACATGATTCTGCACCTGCTGCCAAAATCACTGAGCTTGCTGAAGCCGTCGTAAGAGTAGTTCCAATCTGGAAAATATATACGCCAGAACCTGTGAGAGTGAGCGGACCCGTTAGTTGTGCTGCTGATGAAAAGTGATATACACCCGGCAGAAGATTCATGCCGCCCAAATCCTGCCCCGTTAAGTCACTGGTCGATGCTTGAGCTGCTGCGTAGTTATACGCGGCCTGCAAATCAATCTTTGCTTGCTGCGTTACACCATCGCCACCATGATTGGTGCTTCCCGGACCCAATATACCTGGAGGAAATCCGCCAATGGAGGGCGTGGCGAACGAACCGATGTCTCCGTTAATAACAGTTGAGCCTGTATTCGTGATCCCTGTGCCGGCGAGGACTGCAAAGGTGTTAGTGCTGATGAAGCTCGTGATAACCGATGCGCTCGCACGCTCCGCGCTAAAACGATTGGTAGTAATACCGTACGTAACCGCTCCAATTGATACAAAAATTCCCAGCATGATGAGTACTGTGGGGATGCGCCCAATATTTAATTTTTTCATTAGTAGGTAGCGAACGTCTTTTCTATATGCAGTGTACCTTTTTATGTCACCGATACTGATGGCGCAATAAAATAGGGGGATAACTTCTTTGTATATTTCATGGTTTCTTCATGAGATATACAAAGCGTGCAGCGCATGGCTCTAAATTATTGCTATTCTTAGTACTCTTAATTATCTATCTACCCTGACTGCGCTATGAATCACATCAATACTGCATCCTCGTGTCGCTGTGGGCACCACAAGATTGCTCCAGTTCTCGTTATTCTGTTCGGACTCTTGTTCCTACTCGAATATTTTGGCACCATCACTGCCTCGTTCACGGCAATGGCCTGGCCAATTCTTGTGATTATCCTGGGTCTCGTAAAACTCAAGAGCGGTAGTTGTAAGTGCTACGCACAAGCATCATCGTAAAAGACTTGGTTCAAAACAAAACATAAAGGCGCGATTATATCGCGCCTTTATGTTTTGTTTTTCATGTTGCCCGTGTCGATATAGTACCCAAATTAATAGACAGATGCACGCGTTAACGGTCCAAAATAACCGACGGAAGGCAAAATGTAATGTGCTTTTTGATAGGCAACAACTGCAGCACGTGTAAGCACACCGAAGAAGGTCGTTTCATTTCCTGGAGAGCCAGGACCGTTTATCGCGAGCGTAAATCCATGCGCATTCATATATTGCTGTAAGGCGCGCACGTCCTCCCCTACTGAATAGAGTGAAAGGTTGCGAGTAAAGACTGGCTTTGTGGATGAGGCTGTTGTTCCTGGGAATAGATTCGGCCACTCCGACATAAGTTCCTGTGCTTTCTCAGTGTTTCCCGTGGCGAGCAAATTAGCAACTTGAGTGGCGATACTGGTGCCGCCGCCACTACTTCCTCCTCCTTGATTCCCGCTTGCAGCAGGGGTGCTCACCACCGGCACAGCTACGGTGAACGAGGAGACAGAAAGTGCACTGCTCGACTGTCCGTATTCATTGGTTACCGTGATAGTACAGTCGGCATAGGTTCCGTTTGCAAGAGGACCGAAGTCTAGGGTAGTAGTCCCGATAACTGCAGTCGTTGCCGTGCTTGAACAGGAACCACCGTAGGTAATTGGGCCCGCTTGGTCTGAAGTAAAGGAATAGGAAGGCGTCGCGTCGGTCGTAGGCGTGGGTACGGCTGATGCCTCAGCGAGTGTCGGTGCAAATGTCGTGTATTTCATTACGGTTGCATAGCTACCATTAGCTGAATCGGCAAATGCTATGAATGGGATATTCGTAGAACTAATAGCGAGCGAAAGATTATCGGCCTCTCCGGCAGACAGTACAGCGTCGCCTACGTTTTCCCACGTGGTGCCGTTGAATTTCATTACTGCTGCTTTGTATATATCTGAACCATTCTGGTACGCGACATACGGTACATTGTTAGAATCAAACGCAAGAGAAGGTCCAAAGGAGTTATCAGGAGAAAATACCGTAAGATCGCCCACGTTTTCCCAAACCGTGCCGTTGAATTTCATTACTGCTGCTTTGTAGTTATTTGCAGAATCGCTATAAGCCACGTAGGGGACATTATTAGAATCAAGCGCGAGCTTAACATCCAGCGCGGCCCCTAGGGAGAATTCAGGAGTACCCACACTCTCCCATGTCGTACCATTGAACTTCATGACCGTTGCTTTGCCGCTCGTACTATTGTCGTTATAGCCAACATACGGGACATTGTTAGAATCCAAAGCGAGCGAGACATAATTTGACTCTCCTGCAGAAAATCCCTCGGTACCAACGTCTACCCAATTTGCGCCATCAAACTTCATTACGGTTACCTTATTTGCGCTGTTAACATCTTGGTACGCAATATACGGCACGTTATTTGTATCAAAGCGAAGTGAAATGAAGTAAGCATTACCTGCAGAAAACCCAGCAGGATCACCTACATTCTCCCATGTCGTACCGTTGAACTTCATGACCGTCGCCTTGTAGCTATTTGCAGAATCGCCATACGCCACGTAGGGGATATTATTAGAATCAAATGCAAGCGAAGTATACACCGGGCTACCTGCAGAAAAAGAAGCGGTTCCGACAATTTCCCACGCTGTACCGTTGAACTTCATCACCGTGAGGGAGGCATTGTTATCAGCGTATGAGACGTACGGCACATCGTTTGAATCAAGGGCAAACGAAAGATACTGAACGGATTCTCCAGAAAAATCTGCAATGCCGACATTTTCCCATGAAGGTGACGTGGCAAGACTTATCCCTCCGGGAATGAGAATTCCTATCGTAAGGATCGCTACAATAGTGCCTAGTATTTTAAAGGAAGCTTTTACCATCATTGCTATTATACCATTTTCAAGCATGCACATTACTTATTGAAGAGATCATGAAGAGGTTTTCCTCTGCATCATAAAGAGATATATTTAAGGCGCATAACAGAAAAACTGCACAGAAAAACGCTCTATGAATGTAGAGCGTTTTTCTGTGGAAATTGAATCAAGGGATTTTATTTCACAACCGTGTTGCGGGAGCCGGAATCGAACCGGCGTCTGGAGGTTCTTTTACACCCTCTGTTTCCAGAGGGAATGGACTATACCACGATCCTAAATCAAATTAGATATAGGATCCTCCCATTATAGTCTCTGAACCTTTCCCTACCCTCTCAGTAAGAGGGCGAGACTTGGCTGCTGATTGTCGAATCTTCTTGTTTTTCAGGCATTCACGCTCATCCTTTCGGATCACGTTGTAGCACACGAAGCTCTAACGATATTCCAGCAATTTAGAGAGTTTTTCCGCTATCTGTTACCAGATAGGGTCACGTTTTTCACATGAGCCTCCCGAGGTACCTCTCCTCCATCCCGCTATATACTGCTTCCAAAGAAGCTTATTTTCAGGATATCACCAATATATAAGGATTACAACACGTATATAAAGAGTATTCTATAGACACTTCAGGAGTCATAATTTATAAAAGAGCACGTTCTTGTACTGACTGCGGATTCTCAGGTAAAGAGTTTCCTTACGTATTGGATTTTGATCACTTAGCGGGTGGGGTCAGTAAAAAATTCAATATTGGAAACTGGTCTCGTTCAGTACTAAGTATCGAAGCCGTAAAATGTGAAATTGAGAAGTGCGAATTAGTATGTGCAAATTGCCATCGTAAACGCACATTCTCTAATAAGAATTAGCGTTAAATCTCGTGGTGCTCGCGGAATACTGCCTCATAGTTCGCAATAGTACGGTGTGCAATATTCTCTGACAATTGATACTGAGAACCTTGATGGGCTATTTCATTACGAACCTTATGTGCTTCCCAAGCATTGTTGATCGTTTGGAAGTGATTTTGGTTCACCGCTTTAAGTTTCTCACCTACTGAGTCCCCCACATACCCAAGCCTAGTCAAAAGTTCATCGAGCATAATATCGCTCTCGATAATGGCTGTACGCCAATCGCTTTCCTGACCGCTTCCAATAAGCTCGGTAATATACGCCCAACGAGAGTGTTCAACTTGTTCATGCGCTTCACTTTCGCCAATGGTCGAATACTTTTCTTCCTCGTCCTTACGTATCTGGTACAAACGCATCGTACTGTACACAAAGAGTCCAATTGCAGCGAGTGAAAAGAGATACGCAAAGACCGTAAAGATGAGCCATATATGTGCCATCCATGCCAAGAGTCCCCCTACTCCAATACCTGCACTGACCCCTCCATGCATGAGCGCATAGATCATTCGAAAGAAATATTCGAGGTTTAGAAAATGTACCGGAGGATCGGTCGTTTGCATTCCTTTAGTATAGCTTCTCTCCGGTCACTTGAGACCCTATTTTAAACAGAAGCTCTTCAGCACTGTGGGGTGCGGTGAAATGGATACCAACGGGTAACGTACTTCCGTCACGCTGTACTGTACCCATAGGAACCGAGAGTGCTGGCATGCCAGTGAGGTTTGCAGTGACTGTAAAGACATCTTCAAGATACATAGAGACAGGATCACTCTTTTCACCAAACTTAAAAGCTGGCGATGGTGTTGTTGGGAAAGCGATTACATCACAAGCAGTAAATGCAGTACGATACTCTTCGCGCAACACATCGCGTGCTGCTTCGGCTTTACGGTAGTACGCATCGATATAGCCACTTGAGAGTACAAACGTTCCAAGTAAAATACGACGCTTTGTTTCTTCGCCAAAGCCTTCTGTTCTACTTTCGAGGTAATCATCGAGCGGAGTTTCTCCACGACGTGCGAGACCATAGCGGATACCATCATATCGTGCAAGGTTCGTGGAAGCTTCTGCAGGCATGATGACGTAATACATTGGGAGCGCATATGAACTCGTAGGAAGAGTAATATCGACAAGCTCATGACCTTCAGCAGTAAGGCGTGAAAGTGTCGCTTCAAATGCTTCAAGCACATCAGCATCGATACCTTCCTTTAATAGGTGGCGTGGCACACCAATGCGTAGAGTCTTCCCTGTCTCCAAAGTTGGATACGTTCCTGCTGGTGTTGTCGTAAGGTCTTTAGGATCTTCTCCTTTAATAGCGTCGAAGAGCGCTTTAGTATCAGCAACAGTCTTTCCAAAAGGACCAATCTGATCAAGCGAACTTCCAAGAGCGATTGCGCCAGAGCGTGATACTGCACCGTACGTAGGCTTAAGACCGACTAACCCACAGTGTGCTGCAGGCTGGCGAATAGAACCGCCCGTGTCGGTGCCGAGCGAAGCGATGGCACCGTGACTCGCCACTACTGCAGCTGAACCTCCTGAAGAACCTCCAGGGACGCGGGAAACATCGTGAGGATTCTTCACCGTGTCGTATGCCGAATGTTCTGTTGAACTCCCCATGGCAAATTCATCCATGTTAGTGCGCCCAAGAAAGAGTGCGCCAGCAGTCTTTAGTTTTTCAATAACAAAGGCGTCATATGGAGCAACATAGTTTTCGAGAATCTTGCTCGCTGCGCTCGCAATATGTCCTTCTATTAAAATATTATCCTTAATAGCAAGTGGTATGCCGCATAATTCAGGAGCTGTTTCTCCTCCAGAACGCTCAGCATCGATGCGTGCTTGCGCTTCTCCTAACGCTGCCGCGTCTACATCAAAAAGCTCTAGGTATGCGTTAAGTTCTTCGTTACGAGCCTTAGCCATTGCACTACACGCATCCCACAATTCTTGTACAGAAAATTCACCAGAACGAAGTCCCTTTGCTGCTTCTGTAATGCTCAGTTCATTTAATGGCTTAGTCATTGGAAACTATCTTTTTTACGGTAAGTGCATTCCCCCGCTTGAATGGGAAAAGTGCCACAACTTTCTCAGTCCACGTGCTAGGAATGTATGGGCTTTCATCTGCACGAAATATATTGTGATGCACAGGCACCGTCGGTGTTCCGGTAGTTGGAAGCGTAAGCTCGTCGAGCTGACCAATATACTTCAAAACGCTTGAAAACTCTTCATCAAACGCTGCGGCGCGCTCTGGGTCAACTGTTATGCGTGCAAGTGCTGCAAGCTTTTCTACGGTGCCATCCATACTTGCAATGTATCACAGACCGATGCGCTTCAGGAATTCGGCCTCATCCACGACTTCTACACTCAACTCTTCGGCTTTTGTGAACTTGCTACCCGCGCTCTCGCCAGCCAATACAAAGGAAGTTCTCTTTGAGACTGAGCTACCTGGTGTTCCCCCATTATCGCGCACGAGTTTTTCGGCTTCTTCACGTGAGAGCGTAGGCAGAGTTCCAGTCACAACGACCGTCATACCCGTAAGAGCTGCATTTTTTGGCGCTTCCTTTACTTGCTGGATAGAAACGTGGCTTACAAGACGCGATATCATTGCGTTATTTTCTTCATCAGCGAACCAACTCACTACAGCACGAGCAACAACGTCACCCACCCCAGAAATTCGGGAGAGCTCGTCTTCGCCTGCCTTCATGAGTGCAGGCAGCGTTCTAAATTTCTGCGCAAGAAGAAACGCTGTCTCCTCCCCCACTTGCGATATCGAAAGACCAACCAGGAGCTTATCCAGTGGCACTTTCTTTGCGCGTTCGATAGACGCAAGCAGATTATCAACTGACTTTTCTTTGAATCCTGGGAGTGCCAGCAGCTCATCGCGAGTAAGATCAAAAAAATCATCAAAGCTTCCCACGAGCTGGTGCTCCATTAAGAGCTGTACGGTTTGCATGCCGAGACCATCAATATCAAAAGCATGTTTGCCCGCGAAGTGTGCAAGAGTACGAGAAAGCTGACCAAAGGAGCCCCGCACTGCGCAGCGGTGCGCGGCCTCGCCAGGAATTCGCTCAATACTTCCATCTCCAGCACACAAAGGAGTTCGCTTTGGAAATTTCCACGGTCTTGCGTCTTTAGTGCGGAATTCAGTAAGTACCTGCACAATCTCAGGAATAATATCTCCAGCCTTTTGCAAAATAACGGTGTCTCCAATACGAATGTCTTTCTCGGTAATAAAATCTTCGTTATGCAATGTTGCTCGCGCAACCGTCGTACCTGCGACTTGCACAGGTCGCAAATGAGCCACGGGGGTAATTTTACCCGTGCGTCCGACCTGTAAAACAATATCTTCTACGACCGTCGTCACCTGCTCTGCAGGAAACTTCAACGCAATAGCAAAGCGTGGGCCTTTCCCGGTATACCCAAGTGCTTCCTGATACTCTCGCTCATTAACTTTTATTACAACGCCATCTATTTGATAGTCTTCTTTGTCACGTTTCTTTCCATGCCAACTCTTCCAGAAAGCTATAATCTCATCCGCACTCTTTGCGTGAATACTGTGCGTGTTTACAGGGAATCCCAACTTTTTCAAATATGAAAGCTCATCTGTTTGACTCACTGGCAGTTCATGATCGAGCGCATCAATATCATACAAAAAGCTGCTGAGAGGACGACTTGCTGCAATAGCAGAATCAATCTGGCGAATAGAACCCGCTGCTGCGTTGCGAGGATTAGCAAAGAGAGCTTCGTCGTTCTTAGCGCGAGAAGCATTTAGTTTTGAAAATCCTGACCGCGTTAAATAAATCTCACCTTCAAGGATAATAGAGACAGGCTCGGAGAGCGTCTGCGGAATAGCCTTAATCGTACGAATGTTATGCGTCACATCCTCCCCCACCACACCGTTGCCGCGTGTTGCCGCTGTTGTAAGGAGTCCTTTTTCATACGTAAGTACAGTATGAAGACCGTCGATCTTCAATTCGCAGGAGTACGTCGGTGCAACATCGCTTCCAAAGGACTTCTGTAGCGTGCGCCGCACACGATCATCGAAGGCTCGTAATTCTTCTTCGCTAAATGCATCATCCAGGGACCACTGTGGTACTTGATGCGGTACTTTCTTTAGTCCAGCTCGTACATTTCCTGAGATGGTCTGTGTAGGCGAATTCGCTACTCGTAGCTCTGGGTACGCACTTTCAAGCTCTGCGAGCTCATGCTTAAGGGAATCAAGTGCTTCGGGAGTTATGGGAGACTCGTCTTCCTCGTGGTACAGGGTACGGTACTTGGCGATTGCAGCACGCAGCGTAGCTGCGCGCTCTTTTAGCTCTTTCGTTACTTTACCAGCCGGCTTCATTTCCCTATTCTACCGCGCCAATTCGCTGGCTTCTAGTAGCTAACCTTCAGACCACGTTCAATGCGATTAGGGAGTGACGCGTTGCACGTATTGTACCCATTGGCAAAGATATTTGTGGCGCCATTAGATTGTTTAATTGCCGTAACCGTTGCAGACACCCCTCCACCGACGCAATTCACGTCATAGATTGTAGTTCGGTTACTACCTACCGACGGCGCATCCCGACGAGATATCGTTACAGATTGACCTCCACACGTAGGTGCAAAGGCGCCTACGTAATCATATCCAAACACTCCGCTCTTTTGGTCATAATAGAGTGCACACTCCATAGCAGAGTCAGCATTGTAAAAGGCATACTGCGACTGCTTAGAACTTGAAGACAGAAGGATCTGCTTATATGCGACGTCGAGTAACGACACGCCAAGGGCAAGCACCACTGATACGAAAATCAGTGTGATCACGAGTGCAAAGCCCTGAGAAGATTTCTTTTCCATAATCATAGCCAATTATAAAGATTCTCTGTTGCAGCCGTAGTAAACACTTGGTGATTCGTGGTCCATGTCACTTGAGAAGTAACTAGTATTGCTTCTGGGTGTCCAGGGACTGGCGCAATCTTTAGCGTACGCGTGAAGCGTGAAGGAGCACCGGCTCCCTGCGTATACTGGCTCGATGAATTCAAATTTAGCACTGGACAGGCACTGTTACATGGCTGCAGTGCATTTGCGATAAGCGTCGGGTCAACGGTACATCCGTTGGGATGGGCTGCGACCATACAGTTATCCATTCCCTGTGTCCATGTATTGCCTGGCGTGAGAAAGTTGTTATCACGAACAAAATATATGTATTCTGCACCTTCTTGTGCAAGCGATGTGGCAATCAGCTGGTCACGCGACGTGTACGAAGAAGTTATAGCTTGTTGTATAGAATAGAACGGTCCCACAATAGCAATCATGAGAATCGCTATGGCAACCAATGTCTCAACAAGAGTAAATCCTTTAGAAGTAGGCATCATAGTTCAATTAGTCGCTGAGTAGCACTGCCTTCTATAGTAAAGCTAACCGGTACTGATTGTGTGTCAGGAGTAATCGTACCGGAGACTGTAAATAGAACGCGTGGTTGCATATGATCCGCAGAACTAGCGCCAACACCCTGCACATAAAATACGAGATTCGTTACGGTAATTCGTTGGTCTGAGAGCGGATCCGCGCTTGATTGCGTGCACGACCCAATACATTGACCGATAACTCCACCAGATTTCAAAAGATAGGTTATCGATTGTGCCCGATCATTCGTAAAGGTGAATGTGTTGTTTCCTGTCGAACAATTACCGCCGCCGAGTCCCCCACATTGATAATTAGTACCAGTTCGAATTGAACGACTCATCGCTTCAACAATATAGGAAAGATTTGAGACAAGATCGTTGGTTGCACGCGCCTTGCGATTTAAGTTGATTAACGAAAGATATGCACTCGCCGCAATAGTTAAGACAATGATGAAAAGTCCGATAGAGACAATAAGCTCAACCAGTGTAAATCCTCGCTTTCCTTTTGTAGTATACGTACTCATGGGCATACTGTTTGACCTATCGATATCTCACCGAGACTGGAAATACGTATAGCTTTTGTCGCAACGTTCGTAGAATCAGTAAGCGTAATAATTGCGCAAGAAAACTCCTTAATCGATGACCCCGAGGCGGTGCCGGATATAACAGCACTTGTGTTGGGGCGAATAAAAACAACATCGAGCGTCGACAACTGGTTTGAAGGTGCAGAGTTTGAACAATACAGCGTGCCTGATGTCGTCTGCTTCCCGCAAAAACTTAGAACCTTGAATCCTCTACTAAACGTGAATTTCTCAACCAGACCATCTGCAGGTGACGAATCATATACGCAATTTCCGTATTTAACGTCAGGCCCACCTGCGCTCGCCGGACAATTTGATGGTGCAACTGATACATTTGAAATATCTGCAAAAAGTTGATATGAACTCGGAAGAGAGCGGTCAAAGTGAACACCGTACCCTGCGTTTGTTACATTACCAAATTTACGACTCGACAGACCAAACGACTGCGCTTCGCGTGCAGAGAGAGCCACAGTATATGCAGTGTTAGTGAGAAGCAAGCTCTGATTGAACGTAGACTGACCTGTAACAGCAATGGCAGAGATGATAGAGATGATAGCGAGCACCACGAGCATTTCCACCAAGGTGAAGCCTTTGTTGGCGCGCGGTGGAACGTTTGATGGTTTTAAAACGGTAAAGGATTCCATTGGGTAAAGTAAGCGAGGAGAAAGCCGAGTGCGAGGAATGGTACGAACGGCACCTCTATACCCATTGTAGGCCCTCCACGACGCCGTGCCAATATAATAATGCCTATAACTGCCCCTATCCAAAAGGAGAACATAATGCCTGCAACAGTTTGGCTACCAACGAGCAAAGACAAAGCGAATACGACAGGAGCGTCGCCCATGCCCATGGCGCGGCCACGTGAAAGAATATGTAAAAGAAAGAACGCAAAACCAGCAATACCAGCCACAAGTATGCGTAGACCTAGCGCATGAATTCCACCAGGTGTTGCGACTCCTGATTCGACTACAGCATACAGAAGCACCAACATGCTCAGGAGCATCGACGCCTGCGGAGGAACAATCATATGTCGCAGATCGTACATCACAATAAAGTCCAAAGTCAGAAGAATCAGCAGAAAGAAAGTTAACAATGGTCCTATCCCAAGAGTGAGATACGAAAGTGCAAACAATACCCCCATACCTAATTCGAATACACTGTACGCAATCGGTACACGTGAGCCACATCTGCGGCAACGACCGCGATACCAGAGCATTGAAAGTACAGGGACTAGGTCTCGTGCAGCGAGTTCTTCACGACACGAATTGCACTTTGACCTTCCCCGCTTCCATGACTGGCCTGTATGTACGCGCTCAGCGAGTACACCAATAAAACTTGCACATATTGCACCGAGCGCTCCTAAACTAAGTAAGAGAAGTATGTCCATTAGTTGCACGCCGCGTCGCTTCCTGCGAGTGTAGAACCACTTGTTGTGGTTGCCTTTCCAGTACTGTCTACACAGTACATAGGGTTTGTGTATCCTGGGTACGTTCCTTTGAGAGGAGATTCAATTGCCCATGCATTAAGGGGGTTATACGAGCCAGTCGTTGGTGTTGCGTGGCAGGTGACCGAAGTATTTGCACCAGAAGTAGTAACGGTTGTATTGATTGTTGAACCTGAAGCGTTTGCGGCACCACCTACAAACTGATAGATACCTTTCGTTCCGTTTACAAGCCCGGTTGTAGAACAGACATCAGTGGTACCTCCAGGAGTAATAGAATATTGATTGCCATTGCTATCGTAAAATAATTCTGCCTGTGCGCGAGCGTTATTTAGATTCGACTTAACTGCCGCATCGTTTCCTTTATTGCGAGCCGTGTTCAAGCTTGCGAGCACGACGGAAGAGAGAATACCGATGATAGCGATCACGACGAGAAGTTCAATGAGGGTGAAGCCCGATGGTTTAATTTTCATAGGTGAGTTACTAAACTGACTATACTATAATCATTCTCGCATTTTTCATTACATATGTGCATAACAAAAGGCCGCCCCTGTGGGGCGGCCTTTTGTACACTTACTAAGCCTGACTAACAAGCGTCTCCAGAAGGAGCTGCAAGTTTAACAGTCGAAGTTCCCGTATTGTCCGTACAGAACCACGAAGCCGTAGCGGGAGCCTTTAGGTTAGAAGAAAGTCTCCATGCTGTTGAGACAGTAGCTGAACAACTAGCCGTTCCTCCTGCTGCGTTGATACCAGCGACCATAGGAGCGATACCAGTTGCTGCAGTACATACTCCGGTGTATGACTGACTATTGTTGTCATAGTAGAGCTCAGCCTGTGCACGAGCGTTATCGATGTTTGATTTGATAGCCGCATCAGCACCCTTATTGCGAGCCGTGTTCAAGCTTGCGAGCACGACGGAAGAGAGAATACCGATGATAGCGATCACGACGAGGAGTTCAATGAGGGTGAAACCAGAACGTCCGTCTTGAACGTGGCCCTGTCGTGCTGAAGATGATACAAGTTTCATAATGTGGTGTTAAATATTTTGATGCGGGTTATGGATAAATATCCGCTTTCTGTATTGTACGTGAACTTACCGTTAAATATTTCTATCCTGTGGATAGCGAAGACTAATTGATAGATCCAGCAAGGTTGTAGATTGGAATGAGTACGGACGCGAGCAACGTACCGACACCAAGACCGAGCATAACGATCATGAGCGGTTCGATGAGGTCGATGAGTGTGTCGACGGCGTTATTCACTTCACGACGATAGAATTTTGCGAGTGTTGAAAGGATGTTACCGAGCTCTCCTGTCTCTTCCCCGACTTTGATCATGGCCGTCATAATGCCTGGAATCTCTGTATGCTTACCAAGCGCGTCTGAAATTGTTGCCCCTCCCTTCACCTCCTCTCCTGCCTGCAGGAGAATGCGTTCAAATGTTGAGCTACCAACCACTGACGCTGTGATTTCAACTGCTTCAACCACCGGCACACCTGAGACGAGCATAGTTGAGAAGTTGTCTGCAATGCGTGAGAGGTAGAGTTTCTGGTATAGATTTCCAAGGTATGGAATCTGAAGTTTGAAACTATCAAAGAAAAGCTTACCGCTTTCTGTTTGTAGGGAGCGATACACAAGGAATGCTCCGACAACCATAGCGATGACGATTAAGAAGCCATAATGTACGAGGAAATCTGACAGCGCGATAACCACCTGCGTATATAACGGAATCGCAGAGCCTGAGTCCTTGAGGATGGCGCTGATCTTTGGAATAACCATCGTAAGCATGAGCGCCATAACGATAAAGAACACACCAATAACGAATGCCGGGTAAATGAGTGCGTTCTGAGCCTTGCTCATAACTTCGTACGTGCGATCCAGGTAGTCTGCGAGGTAGCCGAAGGTATCTGACAGCTTTCCGGACTCTTCACCAGAGCGCACCATGTTTACATAAAAGTTCGTGAAAACCTTTGGGTGTCGTGCCATCGCCTTTGATATGGGACTTCCCCCTTGCAGGTCGTCAGCGATTTGCGACATAACTTCAGCGAGCGTCTTGTTATCTACTTCAGCTGCAAGCAAACGGAAGATACGGAGCGCTGATACCTGTGCTTCAAAGAGTGTGGCAATCTGACGTGAAAGGATAACAACGTCCTTGTTAGAGACGTGTTTGAATATTGAAATGTCTGCAGAGAGTAGTGATTTCTTCGCAGCAGGTTCAATAGATGAAACAATAAGACTGCGCCGTTGGAGTGTTGCGATGGCAACATCCATTGAAAGAGCCTCTACGGTACCCTCGCGTTCGTGCCCATCCTGATCAAGTGCGTGGTAACTAAAAAGCATAGAAATTATAGATACCTCTCAAAGGTTTTAGGGTCAGTCGCACGTTCATAGGCATGCTCAATGGTCACTTCGCCACGACGTACGAGCTCAGCGAGTGAACGATCCATGTCGATCATTCCTTCTTGTGAACTCGTTTGTATAACTGTTGCAATTTCATGCGTACGACCTTCACGAATAAGGTTCGAGATCGCGCTGTTGTTTATAAGGAGCTCGTACGCTGGCACAAGACCGCCAGCAATGCGTGGCACAAGACGCTGACTGAAGATACCGGCAAGTGAACCTGCAAGCTGCACACGCACCTGATCCTGCTGGTTTGGTGGGAACATATCGATAATACGATCGATTGTCTGCGCTGCGTTATTAGTGTGCAGTGTTGAAAGCACAAGGTGACCTGTTTCTGCAGCAGTCACCGCGCTCGCAATAGTTTCCTGGTCGCGCATCTCCCCCACCATGATCACATTTACGTCTTCACGAAATGCTGCCTGAAGCGCGCTTTGGAAATTCGGCGCATCAACGTGTACTTCACGCTGATGAATAAGCGACTTCTTCGCATCAAAGATATACTCAACAGGATCTTCGATAGTAACAATGTGTTCTGCACGCGTTTCGTTGATACGTTCGATTATCGCTGCCATTGTTGTGGACTTTCCTTGTCCGACAGGGCCCACGATGAGGAAGAAGCCTTGCTGACGCTGTGTAAACACCTCAAGAATTGGAGGGAGATTGAGTTTCTCAAAGGTGTGCGTCTCGTGCGGAATAAGTCGCATAGCCATAGCCGCTGCGCCTTGTACGGTAAAACCGTTTACGCGGAAACGAGCAACTTTTGAATGTGCGTATGAAAAGTCGATTGATTGATCCGTAGCAAAATGTTCAAAGCGGCTTTCAGGCGCCATGGCTTTTAAAATATCTAAAGTGTCTTCTGGGGTAAGTACCGGTTGCTGAAGGAGAGGCACTAGTGATCCCGATACACGGATGATCGGATTCGATCCAGCGGAAAGATGCAAGTCAGAACCACCCTCTGAAACAACCGTCTCGAGGAGTGTGGCGATACGATCTTTTATTTCTGCAGCTCTACCGTCGGTACTCGTCATGCGGTCTTTTCAATTATACGAATAGTCTCTGAAAATACCTCTGAAGGAATTGCTGACGCCTTAATTATGTAGCCATCAACTTTTAATTGTTTTGCACGTTCAATATCTGATGGTTGTCCTTGGTTTGAAAGAATAATCACCTTCATGGATGGTCCTCCGAGCTCTTCCTTACGAATAGTATCGAGTACTCCAAATCCATCTATTTCAGGCATCACCACGTCGAGCAAAACAGCGTCTGGAGCAGGATCTTTGCGAAGTGCTTCGAGCACAAGCATACCGCCCTGGAAAGCCGTTACATCATGGCCTGCAGCTCTGAATTTAACCGCATACATATCAAGCAAAAAACGGTCATCATCGACGAGATAAATCTTATAAACTTTTCCAGACGGCGCTGGTGTTGTAGGCGTAGCTGATGTATCTGGTGTGGGCATAGTGGGTTCCATACAAATTGTGTCTTAGGTTTCTGCCGGGACTTCTTCAACGTCCTCTACTTCTTCATCAGCTAATAATGCACCGCCAAGCGTATCCACTTCCTGAAAGGGAATCTTGCCAGCTAATGCTTTCATAATACCATCCTCACGCATCGTAAACATGCCTTTTGCACGAGCTGCGGCATACACTTTTTCCTCAACAGGATTCTCAAGGACCACTTTTTCAAGATCTTTATCCATTTTGAGGATTTCAAAGACTGCAAGACGTCCACGGGTACCATTTGGGCAGTCAGGAGTCGTCGCAGCTTCATATATCGTGTCAAAAGCTGGTACGGTTGCGCGCACCTCTTCAGGAAGATCAGCGAAATCCTGATTGAGGTGTAATTTCATACTCTCGCTGACAGGTACTGGTTGGCCAGCTCCCTCACAGAGCTTGCGCACAAGACGTTGACCGATTGCCGCAATAAGCGTTGGCGCAATGAGATACGGGTCAACACCCATATCTACCAAGCGAGGAATCACACCGGCCGCAGTATTGGTGTGAATTGTTGAGAACACCAAGTGACCGGTGAGTGCAGCTTGAATAGCAAGTTGGGCCGTTTCCTTATCGCGGATTTCTCCCACCATAATGATGTCTGGGTCCTGACGGAGAATAGAGCGAAGACCGGAAGCGAACGTGTAGCCGATTTCTGGGTGCACTTGAGATTGCATGACACCAGGGATTTCATATTCAACAGGATCTTCAACGGATACGACATTTGCTGCCTCTCGATTTAGTGCTGAGAGCATTGCGAAGAGTGTCGTTGACTTACCAGAACCCGTTGGTCCAGAAATAAGAATGATGCCGTACGGGCGCGCAATTATCTGCTGTATGGTTTCAAAATCATTGGGCGTAAAGCCAAGGCTCTCAAGCGTAGCCACTGACTTCGACCTATCCAAAATACGCATAACGACTTTCTCTCCGTACTGCGTTGGAAATGTTGAGACACGGAAGTCGATGCGGCGGCCTTCCACGGTCGCCGAGAAACGACCATCTTGCGGCTTGCGACGCTCATCCAGACGCATTTGCGAAAGGATTTTGATACGTGCCACTACCGCGGGATGCACTTTAACGGGAAGCTCAAGTGATGTATGCAATTCACCGTCCATACGAAATCGCACCTGAGTCTTTTCAGGCGTAGGTTCAATATGAATATCGGACGCACCTCCTTCTACGGCGTAGCGCAATATTGTTGCAACGATCTTTGTAACCGGCGCATCCTCTTTAATGGTTCTTTCTTCGGCCCCTCCCTTCTTCTTCTCATCCTCCCCAGGTACTTCCACAGGTTCCAACTGTTGGAGCGCTTCTCCCACTTCTCCTGTGAGAGAACCATATTCTTCAATAACTTTATTAAAATCTACCTGACTAATGAGAAATAGTTTGTACGGAAGACCTACGCGCCCTGCAATAAATTGCATAGCATCAAGAGCCTCGATATTGTCTGGATCGACAATACCAATCTCAAGTGCTCCATCCACAAAACCAATAGGAGCAAAGCCGTAGTGCTTTGCTGATTCTTCAGGAATATATTCGAGTGCTTTTTTACCAATAGGAGCACTCGTCAAAACCCGATACGGCATACTGTATCGCTTCCCTGCTTCTTCAAGAATTTTCTCAGTCGAGATTCCTCGTTTCTCCAGCAACGTTTCAACGGGAGTCTGCGATGTGCGTGCCTCACTTTCGATGGCCGCTGCCTCGTCAGGTTTTAATGTTCCGATGTCGCTTAGCAGCGTTAAAATGTTCATATAAATTTAAAATTGTAAGCGAGCGGTATGTCGCTCCCTACTCTCGTATCATATACCACGCTCGCATATGCGTAGAGACTTTCAGAGAAGACTCTGAATTATTTTGCCGCTGTTGGAGCACCTGGTATTGGTGCGAAAGGATCCTTTCTACCTGTTGTTTCAGTCACGACTGTTGTACGAATATCAGTTCTCTGAGTAAATCGTGGATCGGAAAGAATTGTTGTATTAAAGGTAATTGGATCCAGCTTACTCACGAGTGCAATGAATGAGACTTCAGCATCACTCGCGATTACTGAGTCACTCGAGACTGTTACAGCGGTGCCGTTATTGAAAAAGAAGAAGTAATATGCGCCGCCGCCAAGAACGATAACCGCGCAGAGTATAAGAATGACATTACGTGAAAGGTGCATAAGGTATTAGTGAAGCCAATAGATACGAACGGTCATGTCGTACTTGTAGACGCCTGTCGCTGACTCGCTGACGTTAAGGTTCACTATATCCAATGGTCGCAGACTTTGCTCTACTCCTGTGAGGAAAGAGCGGAATGCCGGGTATGTGCCGCTTGCAGACATGGTGAGATCGATTGAATCAACAGGAGTATTGGGTGTAAGCGCTGGTCCCAATTGACCAGGTATTGCTGCAGACGAAGCAGATGCGCTAGCGCCATCCTGAGCCTTGATGTCGAAATTTGATAGCGTAACTCCAGAACGAGCGGCAAGCGCATCCAAATCAAGAATCAACTGAACATTGTCCACCCCATCAGGGAGAAATGTATTCAATCGAGCAAGACTTTCAGGCTGAATGTTTGCGCGAGCCTGTGTAAGCTGAGCTTCCTTTTGAGAGAATTTGTCAGCTGCAGCAAGTGCTGCTGTATAGCTTTGTATCTTCGTCTGTGTTTCGTGTATAGACCCAGAATAGGTTGGTTTTACATACAACAAGAAAAGTCCGATTGCGACTATCAGAGCACCGACTGGTACGAGGCGAGTCATCATAGTGTTGGTGTTGAAGTGCTAGCTTTTGTAGTTGTAGTCGCCGTAGTCTTACCCGAAGTTGTTGCAGGTATTGTTGTTTGAGGAGCTAGGTTTGGTGTCGTCGTCGCTTGTGGAACCGTTTGCGATGGAAGTGTTAATGGATCAGCCCCTGGCGCTGCTCCCGGGCCAGTTCCCGCAATAACGAGTTTTGGGTCAAGGTCTGCGGTTAGGCGGAACGTTACAAGTTTGGCATCTGAAAGCGTTATGCCAGAAAATATTGCACGCTTAATTAATTTCTCACCTGCGAATACATTGGATTGTGCCGCAAGCGCGTTAAACGTCTTTGCGCTTCCTGTAATATCAATTTTTGCTGTGTGGTCACCAGCTACGGCAAGCTTCATACTATTGAAACGCACGTTAGCGAGAGTTAGTTTCTCGAGCGTATCGAGGAAATGAGAAAGGACAATGTGATTAGTAAGCAAATCGGTACCATTGTTTAGTCTGTCGCGTAGACGTACAAAGTCCTCGATAGTATTCTGGTCGACCTGCTTCTGCGCAGTTACGAGTTGGTCAGCTTTTGATTGGAGTGAGTTGGTGAGGTACTTGTCGTACGCATACACACCTACTGCCATAGCGACGACAATTCCAAGAATGACGAGTGAAATAATAAGAAAAATATTATTCCCTCCACGCATCGAGCGCTGCGCAGATGGTTGTACCGGCTGGCGCGGTACAAAGGACGTTGGAATGCCGGGAGATATTGCCACAAGTAGAGTATACGCTATGCAAAAAGGTACTTCATGCTATTTATACACAGAAAAGATGAAGACGTTGTTCACCTCTACTGCAGCTCTTCAAGTTTACGAAGCGCAAGCCCCACAGCCACAGCAAACTCTGGACCTATTTCAGCGAGAACAGGACGCATGAAGACTGGTGCTTCAACTTTTCCAAACGGATCAGCGAGTTTAATGTCCATGGAGAAAAACTCTTTTGCATATGCAACCAATTCTTTGGTAACTCCCCCGCCACCGGTAAGCACAATGACTGCGACGCTCTTCTGGCTTCCCATTTCATATTGAGTAAGTACGCGCTTTGCCTCTTCAAAGATACGTGAAAATACGAGCTCGATACTCTTTCGGTCATATGGTGCGATTGCAGTGTCCTTACTTGCCGTTGCTTGATTAGCGAAGCCGTGTTCCTTTTTAGAAACCTCTGCCTGCTTAACGGTAATGCCATTAGCTGTTGCGATAGCGCGCGTTACGTCTTGGCCCCCTTGTGGAATATTATGCGAAAACGCTACAACGCCATGTTCCACGACGTAGACCTTTGTTGCAGACGCTCCTATGTCGAGAACGAGCACGGGACGAACTGGCTCGTCGACTACTGAGCGAATCGTACTGAATATCTCTATTTCGTAAAACGAAGTAGCGAGCTTTGCGCCTTCAACGACACCCTGCAAGAGTGCGAGCTCATCGTTATGTACGGCAACGATAAGAATACGCATCTTATCGGACGGTGGCTGCCCTTCTGAGATCGGTTCAGGCACAACAAACCAATCGAGCTGCACCTCGCTCACAGGAACGGGAATGTATTTGCGTGCTTCGAGCTCAACCATGGTGCGCTGCTCGTTTGGATCGTCACGACGAGGAAGTGTAATAAGACGTAGTAAAGAACGCGCAAACGGAATAGAAATACCAGCATCATTTGTAGTGATGTTTGCTTCACGCAAAAGATCGGTGAGTGTCTCTGCAATTTTATCTGCAGGAAGGTTTGTCGCTTGACCAACTTCATTGCCAGCGTAAGGACCTAGGGCAAGTTCGCCATACGTTTCGAGTACCGCTGTTTCTCCCTCACGCCGCAATTGCACGACCTTAAGGGACGACGAGCCAATGTCGACGCCAATGACACTCTTCGTTTTCTTTTTCCCGAATATGTTCGACAAAAAGCTCATGCGGCAATTGTATCATGTGAAGATATGCGGTTCATGAAGTTACTCATTGATGTACTCTTCCCACCGCGTGAGAGTGAGTTAGCTGTACGAAGATATAAAGAGGATACTTTGTTACGGTTGCTTTCGCCACGTACAGTGCCTTGCCCAGATACTGAAGCAATTGGACTACTGCCATACGGAAATGAAGCTGTGCAAGCGTGCGTGATAGAGGCAAAATTCCATGACAATGCCCGAGCAACGCAGTTGCTCGGGCACATATTGCATAAATACCTATTCGAATTCATCACCGAAACTCAAGAATTCCCTCAGGAAAAGATCATATTTATACCTATTCCTCTTTCCCGCACTCGCGTACGCTCTCGCGGCTACAACCAAACAGAGCGCATTGCTATCGAAGCAATGAAAGGATTGGAACCATATATAGGTATGGAAACTGATCTACTCACCCGCACAAGAGACACCCTTCCCCAAACAACTCTCGGTGGAAATGATAGGAGAACTAATATCAAAGGAGCATTCGCCACGAGCCGTCCGTGTAATCCGAGCCATACTTATATAGTGTTCGACGATGTAATTACGACCGGTGCTACGCTGGGCGCTGCGATTGAAGGGTTGAAAACTAACGGCGCGAAGCATGTTACGGCCTTGGCATTGGCGCGCTAGGTACCAGGTGTGATACGGTAGTATTTACAGGGTTTGAACGCGCGATTCGCGCAGAATACCCGCAAACACAAGGAGACGTGGCTGAGTGGTCGAAAGTACCTCACTGCTAACGAGGCGAGCCCTAACCGGCTCCGAGGGTTCGAATCCCTCCGTCTCCGCCAAAACAAAAGTGAGTCTGGAGCATACGACCGAATTTTTGATACACTATTCTTATACAAGCCGTAGCCCTTTTACCTATGCAAAATAAAACTCCCCTCGTAGCTGGTGTCGTAGTTCTACTCATTCTTATCGGCATCGCGGTATATCTATCAAAGCATCCGAAGACTGCTATCGCTCCCTCAACTGAGACTTCATCTACAACAGCAACGCCTACAGGAAATGCCGTCGTTGGAGCAACCGGTCAATCGCAAGTGATAACGTACTCGGACAAAGGCTTTTCACCTGCAAACATAACGATCGCAGAAGGAACTACCGTTACGTGGAGCAATTCAAGCGCGCGACCAATGTGGGTTGCGAGTGATAGTCACCCGAGCCATGCCGTTTACGACGGAACTTCAGTTAATCAGCATTGTGTAAGTGGCGCGGCAACGTCTGCGTCAGTATTCGATGAGTGTTCAGCGATTCCCTCAGGTGGCAGCTACAGCTTTACGTTCACAAAGGCTGGCACCTGGTCATTCCACAACCATGCACATCCGTCTGACACAGGCACCATTGTTGTAACTGCTGGCCAACCTGCAGCGGGTGCGGGTGCGCTCAATCCAAACGCAACGCCAAACTAAGTACATGGACGCTCAAAAGACCAGGAGCGCAGGCGGCATAGTACTTGGTGATAGCGGCACTATCGCTATGGTCTTCAGTAAGAACAGCCATTCATGGCTTCTGCCCAAAGGCCATATTGATCCTGGAGAATCAGATGAAGATGCGGCGCGCCGTGAAATTGAGGAGGAAACGGGGCTTACGGATCTTGAATTGCTCGATGACCTCGGAGAATTCACGCGTGACGTTCTTACGTTTGGGAATACGGCGAATGAAGAAAAGACTATAAAGATGTTTTTGTTTGCAGCGCAGCCGCATGCGCAGCTTGCGCCAACTATGGAGATAGAAGAAGCACGATGGGTTCCCTTTCGAGAATTAGCTGAGACACTTGGTAGTCCGCACCACGATTGGTTTGTGCGCGACCGTGCGTGGCTCACTACCGTGCACGAGCGTGTACGGCAAGCAATTCAACGCGACTAAGAAAAGTCCCGGCCTATGACCGGGACTTTTCTTTTACAAAATATATACAAACAAATACACACTCAGTGGTACTACCCAACTAATCCAGTCAGCGACACTTTTCCCAAAATGCTGATTGTAGGTTCTGGGCTGCAAATAGAACTCCTGGAACGTAATAGCGATCATTGCCGCGCCAAAGAGTACTGGAAGAGCCACATCATTTCCCCAAAGCGTATGGGACACAAGCGTCGCCATAGCAATGAATAAACCGCTTCCAAGCACATGACATATCTCACGATATGTACCGAGCTTAATACCGTATCGTCCTTCTCCAAGTCTTTCTTGAATCTCTGCTAGCCGGTGTTCATATGAGCGTCGCCATCGCACTTTCTTTCCTTCAATAATAGAAGCAAAGGGATAGATACGGTCGGGGAACGTAATGCAGAAATGATACGGATCGTGATAGACCTTCTTGGCATGCTTGGCATGAGTTGTAGCCATATCTCTAGTGTACCTGACTACCGAACCGCTTTTGCAACGGTGGGTACAACGCGCTTGTCGAAAACATCAGGGAGGAGTTTGCTTGCTGTCGGCTTAGACACGAGCGCAGCAAGTGCCTTTGCAGCGCGAACCTTGGTTTCTTCTGTAATTGCTCGCACGCCTTTATCAAGTGCTCCACGGAATATGCCTGGAAACACAAGAGCATTATTTATTTGATTAGCAAAATCAGAACGACCTGTTGCCGTTACAGCAGCGCCGCCTGCCAGCGCTTCGTCAGGAAGAATCTCTGGCACAGGATTAGAGAGCGCAAAGACAATGGCGCCACTATTCATAGTGCGTATATCTTCACGGGTTAGTAGGTTTGGGCCAGAGACTCCAATAAATACATCGCTGCCTGCAAGTACTTCCTGAAGGCTGCCGCTTACTTTACGAGGATTTGTTCGCACCGCTAATTCTTGCTTGTGAGTGTTTAAGTCCGGTCTTCCATTAAAGATCGCTCCCCCTCTATCAAGCACTACTACGTCAGTGACGCCCGAAGCTACCAAGAGCTTTGCGACTGCCGTCCCCGCAGCACCTGCCCCAGAGATTACTACCTTTAGCTTCTTCATATTCTTCTTTACAACAATCGCAGCGTTTATAAGTCCTGCAAGCGCAACGATCGCTGTACCATGCTGGTCATCGTGCATAACCGGTATATCGAGAGCTTCAATTAATCGCTTTTCAATATCGAAACACTCTGGAGCTTTTATATCTTCAAGGTTAATGCCCCCGAACGAAGGCGCGATAGCAAGCACGGTGCGCACTATCTCGTCTGGGTCTTGCGTATCAAGAACAAGAGGCCACGCATCAACGCCAGCCATCTCTCGGAAAATGAGCGCCTTCCCTTCCATAACGGGAAGTGCCCCATACGGACCAATATTTCCAAGTCCAAGTACCGCAGAACCATCTGACACAACAGCAACAGAATTACGCTTTACCGAAAGTTCACGAGCGCGTTCAGGATGCTCCGCGAGATAGGTTGAAGCAACGCCTACACCAGGGGTATAAAAGAGAGCGAGGTCGGCTTTAGTCTTGAGTTTTACACGGCTTTTAGTTTCAATGCGCGCTCCTGCCTTCTTGAACTCTGCAAGTATCTTTTTTGATTTCGTATCCATAAGAAGTTCAGTATACGCCTGCTGGTTGAGAGTCGCATGTGTACAAGGAATAATAGCGAAAAGCCGCTCCTTGCGGAGCGGCTTTTCTGTTCATGAGGCGAATTTTTTACGGCCTAGTTGTAAAAATACCTTCAGCACGTGAGCACCAAAAGTGAGTAAGCCGTAAAAAGCTTGTCTCATGGACGTATCAATACAATACCACTATCTACTTAGAATTGCAAGCCACTTGGGGATATCCTCTATATAAAGGATTCAATCGTTCTACGTAAACCCTCCTCAAGCGGCACCTGAGTGCTAAAACCAAGTAATTCATTAGCTTTTGAGACATCTGCTTTCGAATAAATAATATCCCCTAACCTCGAAGCTTCGTACCTAATTGCCGAAGAAGAGCTGGTAAGTCTAATGATATCCTTGGCTAATTCTCTAATCGACACGATGGTGCCACTTCCAATATTGAAAATCTCTCCCGAATCAATAACTGACTCCATAGCAGCGATATTTGCCCTAGCCACGTCATCAACGTAAATAAAATCTCTCACTTGTTCACCATTTCCATACAGTATTAGATCTTCATTCTTGAGCGCAGCTTGAATAAAAGCGGTGATTACTCCTGCATATGCTGCTGACTGACCAGGACCATATACATTAAAGTATCGAAGTATCACGTTCGGTACACTCGAATTCTTAAGCAGCTCTTCTCCATCGCATTTATTTTGCGCATACGATGATAATGGGTGCAGCAAATCAGTTTCAGTAGCTGCACGATCTAATTCTCCATATACGGCAGCACTACTTGAGAAAACTATTTTCGCTCTATTCTTCTGTGCTACATCAATAACACTCTTCGTTCCCTCCACATTATGAAGATGATATTCTTCTGGATTCTCAAAGCTCTCAGGAACACTTATCTTTGCCGCGCAATGAAATATTCCCTCGACGCGTTCGCAAGCACTGGTGAGTTTTGTGTATCTAAAATATTATTACCTGACTTAAGGTCATATGGCTTCGCTTCAGTTAGTGAAACAATCCTCCCACCGATGAAACCCTCCCCTCCTGTGACCAGACTATGCTTCATATCTTTTCTTCCTCATCAAATTCAGAGAATACCTCGCCTGCAAGCGAATGCTGAAGTCCGGCTTTTGATTTCGGAATCATATTCTGCGGTAGCTCGTCTAGTGCAAACCATTGCACGTCATCACACTCCTCTGGCTCCGTAACTGACGGCTCTCCTTCCCAAGCTGATGCGGTAAGAAAGAATTCAATGCGCTCATAATTCTGCCCAAAACGATGCATCACGTGCATGACTTCTAAATCATCTTCTTCGATTGTCACTCCTATCTCTTCTAACGCTTCGCGGGCCGCTGCGGCGCGCACGGTTTCATTACCATCCATATGGCCAGACGGCATCTCATAGTCACCATCGAAATACCCAGTATTAAATCGTCGTGCAAGAAGAATCTTATCTTCTTTAATTAACAAAATATTAACTACAGCTAGATACGTGAATTTTTCCATGACTCATCTTACCCCAGTTCTTTAAGATCATGCCTCAAGATTTTAGCTGAGTATTCAGCAGTTGAGGGTCGATCAAAGTGAAACGTTCCTTCAAACTGTTTATCCTCCAGTAGAAGTGGCATCCATAATTCATCATCCGTCCACATCTGTTTATAGGGGATATCACTAAGCGTGAACCACTGGGGCTTCATTTCATCACTTTCAACAGGCTCGCCCGTAAAGTCAGTTGTCTTGAATATGTGAACTTCGAGCTGGAGAGTAGCGTCTTCTTCAAATGAAAATCTTACTACTCCCATCTTTTGCATATTCAACGCCACAATTCCTGCCTCTTCCTGCAGTTCGCGATATGCCGCGTCTTGAATGCTTTCCCCTTCTTCTACTCCTCCACCAAAGCCATTCCAGAGTCCTGCTCCGAAGCGAATCTTTTTCATTCCAAGGAGTATCTTCCCGTCCTTGCAGACCATGCAAAGTGTATATTGCTTCATACGCAAACTATACGCCAAAGACTTTGTTTAGTGCAGTGATAGTCATCGGTCCGAGTTTGCCCGTCGACTTCCAGCCGCGACTCTTCTGAAATGCGCTTATGGCATCCCGAGTGCAAGCATCCATGACTCCAGATATCTCACATTCGTTAAAGAGAGTCGGCGTTGAGGATGAGGTCTTTTGGATCTTCGCCAGTGACGCTGCAAAGGTACTGCTTGCTGCAGGATAATAGCCGAGAGTGTGGAGGCCCGCTTGGAGCGAATATACTGCTGAGCTCGCTGTTCCGAGAGCCGGCGTACCAGAGAATCTAAATGGTAGCGACGCAGTTGGGTATTTTGAAGCAACGGAGTCTTTAAAGAAATCTTGGAGACCGAGGTACGTTTCGTATGCAAAATCTTTTGTCACTGTTGCAAGCAATTCTGAATGAGCAAACTTAGGTTCGGTTATATATGAATATTCAACAAGTACACTTGGTACGCTGAGTGTGTCAGACGCGCCAATGGCAATGAGCTCTTGGTCTTCGACAACTCCCTTGTTTTCAACAGGGAGTGATGATGTCGCATTCATCGCAGCCAATCGTTGTGCAATCGCTTTCCCAATAGGAAGCGAAGTAGAGGCATTGCCATACTGAGTGTCTGGAACATATACAGCAAAACCAGAATTCGCAGACGGTTCATTTAGTCCATGATCAGTCGTATCGTTTATATGGAGATGTATCACAAGATCAATATTGTTTTCATTGACCCATTTGTTTATTCCATACAAGCGAAGCGCGACGTTAGCTGGAGCAGCGTGATGGTCAACCTGGTCGTTTAGACTTCTTTGCAGTATGGAGCCGTTAGTAACAGCCTTCTCCATTGACTCCTTCTTACTATCTATGAAGCTCTGTATAGCAGACCACTGTGTAGTGAAGTAGTCTGCGAGAGTTATATTCCAATCTGTATTTGAACGAGCAACAATAATTTCAAGTTTAGGATTCTGTTTCAGATATAAGGCGAGCTGATCTGCGATTCCAACGGTGATATTTCGCTCATATATATTCTGATATTCAGCACCCCCAAAGTTCGGTTCGTGGCCAGGAACAATGAGTATTCGCACTCTTGAACCGTTTGCAGACGCTTGAATATATTTTTGTTGAAGCTCTGCCACAGTGGGCGTTAGTGTTGAGAATGAGGCGAGCGAGCGAGTCGTAAATCTATCCAACAGTATCCCAGCAATACTAACTGCCGCAGTAATGCCAATAAGAAAAATATACATTCGCTTCATACTTTCTAAAGTATAGCTGAAGACAAACGTTTTTGAGAAGCACTCCTGAATGCAAAACGGTATAATGAGGACAATGAACGCTGATGACCTCCTTACCACGCATTTCACACGACTTCGTACCGACCAAAAGACCGCACTGAAGCGTCTTAGTATTTCGACTATTCGTGACTTGCTCTACCACTTCCCTGCACGATATGAAGCAGCTGGGCCAACCGGTACTGTTGCCGCAGTGCAGCCTGGAAGCGAAGTCACGCTGTATGGCACCATTCGAAAGCCCGAAACGCGTAAGGCTTGGAAGAGCCGCAGACCGATGGCCGAAGCGTGGCTTGAGGACGCGAGTGGACGCATAAAGCTTATGTGGTTCTCACAACCATATATGGCAAAGATGATTGCAGAAGGCATGGTGGTTAAGGCGAGCGGAAAAATTGCAGGTACCGCGGAGAAAATGTATCTGGCTAATCCAGAAATTGATAAGTCACCCGTGAACCCGGAAGACGTGCACGACACACTATTTACCAAGACCGACACAGCGACATCAATCATTGAAGATGCTCTCTACGCTATCTATCCTGAGAGTCGCGGCGTATCATCACTGTGGTTTTTACATGCTGTAAAGAAAATATTTGAGTCACATGTGCACGAGACACTGCCAGACCCAATACCATCTGAAATTCTCGAACGATACAACCTGCCGTCACTCGCTACCGCCCTTGTATGGATTCACGCGCCACGTAAAAAAGCAGACGCCGATGCTGCTCGAAAACGTTTTGCCTTTGAAGAAGTGTTTTCAATACAGCTTGCACTCAAGCAAGAGAAGATGAATGCGATTCGTGAAAAAGCGTTGCCCGTGGCAGTCGATCGTAAGACTTTAAACGATTTCATTACATCATTTCCCTTTCCTCCCACGGAAGCGCAGACACGTACCATTGAAAGTATTGTTGCTGATTTTGAACAAGCGCACCCGATGCGTAGGCTCCTTGAAGGTGACGTGGGTAGCGGAAAGACGGCAGTTGCAGCAGCAACTGCCTACATGGTCGCCACGTCTCGCCCTCCTGGCCGTAAAAGCGGCACGCTTCAAGTTGCGTATATGTGTCCAACAGAGATACTCGCGAAACAACACTTCTCTACCTTTGTTTCGTATTTTAAGGATCATCCAATTCCCATTGGACTTATTACCGGTAGCGAGTGCAGAAAGTTCCCTTCTAAAGTTCCGTATGAGGAGTCTGCGAAAGTTTCGCGTGCACAATTTGCAAAATGGGTAGCTGCTGGAGAAATACCCATCGTGATTGGTACACATGCGCTCGTGTATAAATCACTTGAGTTCCAGAATCTCGCATACGCAATCATCGACGAGCAACACCGCTTTGGTAAGGCGCATCGTCAGAAGCTAACCAAGAAAGGAACAATCTCGCCGCACCTGCTCTCGATGACAGCGACTCCAATTCCCCGCACCCTCGCACTCACTCTATATGGTGACCTCGATCTTTCGCTGCTCGATCAGATGCCAGTCGGTCGCAAACTGATAATCACTGAAGTACTTGGTCCCGAAAAGCGAGAGCTCGGATATGAACGCGTGCGAAAAGAACTCGCTGAAGGCCGTCAGGCATACGTAATTTGTCCGCGTATCAATGAGCCCGACCCAACTAAGGAGCTTGCTGTGCAAGCTAAGTCGGTAAAGGCAGAAGCAGAGCGACTAAAGAAGGAAGTGTTCCCCGAAGCGAGCATTGGAATCCTTCATAGCAAGATGACACCTACGGAAAAGGAAAAGAGCATGCAGCTATTTGAGAAGGGTGTGACTGATATTCTCGTTGCCACGTCTGTGGTGGAAGTCGGTGTGAACGTTCCTAACGCCACCGTCATTCTCATTGAAGGGGCTGAGCGATTCGGACTTTCGCAGCTTCACCAGTTGCGCGGCCGCGTTATTCGTTCGAACAACCAAGCATATTGTTTCGTACTTCCTGAGTCGTATGGCCCCGCTACAAAAGAACGTCTCAAGGCACTTACTACCGCAAAAGACGGCTTTGAACTCGCTGAATATGATCTCGCTCTTCGTGGCGCAGGAGAGCTCGCCGGCAATCGACAATGGGGTGTCTCTGACATCGCCATGGAAGCTATAAAGAATATGCGTTTAGTGGAAGCTGCCCGAACGGAGGCCGGTGCGCTTGTGGAGAGCGATCCAGAACTCAATAATCACCCTATCTTAAAGCAGATTGTCGCTGAAAAGATGCAGAAACTCTACATGGAGTAGTAGTTGCGACTCCGCTCTGCTAGAGTGCTTGCAACCATTCCAACCTATAGGAGGACATGATGGACTGGAGTTCTTTTTCTATCGGAAACGCAGCGGGGTTCATAAAAGGACCCGGGACTGCGTTCGACGAAGCACTGCGCTCGGCGGCCACCGATATTACAATAGGTTCAATTACGATGAGTCCTCGAGAAGGAAATTCGGGCAACGTATACCACCTGATGCATGACGGCACGAGCGTAAACGCGCTCGGCCTACCGAATCCCGGTATCAAAGCGATCCAAGCGGTTGCTGAGAATATGTCCGAGCGGGCGGGCGCTGTCGGCAAGACACCTCGCTGGTCGATTGCGGGCTTCTCCGTCGACGACTATGTGGCGCTAGCTGAAGCCCTTTTCGAATACGGACGCCTCGAGCTTAATCTCGGATGTCCGAACGTGTGGGGTGACAGTGGCCAAAAACCTATTGCATCCTTCGACATCGCACTTATGAGTGCAATCGTTTCGGCAGTGTCCCGTCGACTTCCAGATCTCTACTTCGATATCAAAGTATCGCCGTATAGCGATCCTTCGATGGTCCAGAGGGTAGCGGATCTGGTGCGTAATTCGCGTGTCTATAGCATCGTCACCTGCAATACGTATCCCAACGGCATGGCGCATAATGGCAAGCGCCGCGAACTCGATACGCCTGGCGGATACGGCGGGGTTGGCGGCAATGCACTCTTCCCAATCGCGCTTGGTCAGGTCGCTCAATTCGTGAGCGCGCTTGAAGGCACTGGCATCCACGTAATCGGCGTTGGTGGTATCGATTCTGGGGAACGGACCCATGCAATGCATGACGTCGGTGCCTCAGGTATTCAGATCGGGACTGCGTATGGGGAGCGCGGAGCACGAGTCTTCTCGAACATCTTCACGGAACTCTCTTTGATTCCGTGAGTGACCACATCTGTATATGTTTATCCTGCGCGACAGCTTTGCTGTCGCGTTTTCTATACCCACCAATACATGCTACAGTCCGTCCGGACACTTGTTTCCGCCAATCGAGGAGCAATATCATGGATATCGTGTTTGACGAAAAAGGTCTGGTTTCAATTACGTATCGCCGGCACTCAAATTTCCACGCCCATCTGCGGCGCGGTCCTCTTATGGAGGCGATCGCTCCACACATCATGCGCGGTTTGAAATATTTGCTGGTAATGCCTAACACAGGACCTATTCGCACTATCGAAGAAGCAGTCGCCTACTATTACGAGCTGATGGAAATCGCTCAGAAATGCGGATATGAGCAACTGGAGCCCATAATGACGCTCTATCGCACGGAATACATCACGCCAGATACCGTGGAACGAATCGCCAAGTCATCAATCGTGCGTGCAGTGAAGCATTATCCGCACGAAACCAACCTGACGACCGGCAGCGGGCACGGTACTTCACTTCTCGAAAGCTCATACCAGCTTGATGCGCTTCAAGAGTGTGGGGTTCCACTTCTCGTTCATTGTGAAACAGGACGAGATTCGCGAGGCCAGAAGCTTCACCCACGTCGCGGTGAAGCGTACATGATCAACGAAACGATGCGGCGCGTACGTGACCGACATCCCAAACTCCGCATATGTATCGAGCACGCGAGTACGACCTCTGCAATCAGATTCGTGAAGGGAGATACGAGCGGCAATACGGTCATGACCATAACTCCGCATCACCCGAATTTCAATGAAAATGATTTCGGGAAACTGGGCGCGGAATTGAAATGCAAGCCGATCGTCCAAACCCGCGGAAACCAAGAAGCCACACTTCAATTTATGATTTCTGGTGATTCTCGGGTCATCGCGGGCGACGACACTGCGGCCCATCTTTCCGGCACAAAACGTGTTTCTTTCGAGCAAGCAGCGAACGGTTGCTTTCTCGCAGAACAATCGGCTCCGTTCTACGCCCATGCCTTTCTGAAGGCCGGCGCCATGGATCACCGCTTCGAACGCTTTATGTCCCTGAATGGTCCGCGTTGGTGGGGTCTTCCGGAACCCGACATGGACGACACAGTTACAATCGTGAGATCTTCTAACGATATGCCTCCACCTATCGAAGTTCCGAAAGCAAATGACGTCGTCATACCGCTTGGTTGGAAACCAAGAAAAAAGGACGGCATTCACGTCGGTCTGGCGATGAAATAGCTATCGACAATGCCCGCGCGACTAATCGCGCGGGCCTTTTATTTGCCTATCCCTCCAGATACCGTACACTCGAGGAAACATGTCTAAGCCACTTTTTTCAAAAATCTTCCATATTGTCGTCTATATCTTTGCAGGCATAGGTTTCTTGCTCGTCGTCGGCTACTTTGCCATCCGGTTTGGCTTTACAAATGAAAAAGGAATCATTGATCAGCAGCGAGAAGCGTTTTTCGGATCAGCTTCACCGGCTGCCGTTCAGCAAGCGGTGAGCGCTCCTTCATACCATGGTCCGTGGCAAGGCTCAGAAGAGTGGACAATCATGAATGATGCCATCACGCGCGACCAAGCGGTTATTAATAAAGCAGCAAATGACAGTGGCGTTCCAGGACGCATTATTGTTGCAAACCTCGTAGCAGAACAGCTTCGTCTTTTCTTTACCGACCGCGAAGACTATAAGAAGTTCTTCTATCCACTTAAGATTCTCGGTCCGCAGTCACAGTTCTCATGGGGTGTTATGGGAATGAAAGAAGCAACTGCAGTGCAGGTGGAGAATAATCTTAAGAATCCAACATCTCCGTATTATCTCGGTCCAACATACGAGCACCTTCTTGATTTCAAGACTTCCGACATCGCAAAAGAACGCTTCACCCGTATGACCGATCAGCACGATCACTATTGGAGCTATCTCTATGCTGGTCTTTACATAAAGCAAGTTGAAGCACAGTGGGCAAAGGCAGGATTCCCTATCGATACAAACCCCGCTGTTATATCGACGCTGTATAACATCGGGTTCACACATTCAATGCCAAACGCCAACCCTCAGGTTGGCGGTGCAGCGATAACTCTTTCAGACGGAACGAGAAGCTTTGGGGCTCTCGCAGCTGAGTTCTATAACTC